>JAYUHN010000029.1:0-2694 GCA_043766965.1 Ramlibacter sp.
GTTGCAGAAGCGACTGTCCGCGCGCGAAACGCTGGCGCAGATCTTCTGGCTGTTGCTCGGGATCGCACTCGTCACCGTGGTCAGCAGCTTCGCGCAAGGCTAGCGTTTCAGCAGTCCTACCAGGCTTGCGCCGTTGTCCCACACCACGGGCCGGTGACGGCTTTTGCGCTGCACCGTTCCCGCAGCGTTTCCCCCAATCAGGAGTGACAGACCATGATGAAACTCGAGACAACCCCCGTGGGCAAGACGGCCGAAGACGGCATGTTCGCGGTCGAGGTTGCAAAACTGGCAACCAGCAAGGCGAGCAGCCAGGAGGTCAAGGCTTTCGCCAGCATGATGGTCGAGGACCATGCCAAAGCGAACAGCGAGCTGGCGCGGCTCGCCAATGCAAAGGGCGTGGAACTGCCGGCCGGCCCGCCGCACGGCAAGCGGCGCGAGATCGGGGAGATGGGCAAGATGGACGGGCCGAAATTCGACAAGGCGTTTGCGCACGAGGTCGGCATAGAAGACCACCAGAAAGACATCAAAATGTTCGAAAAGGGAAGCAGGAAGGCCCAGGACGCCGAGCTGAGGGCCTGGATCGGGAAGACACTGCCGACCCTTCGCACGCACCTGGCTGCCGCTTCCATGCTGCCGCAAAACAACAAGGCCGGGAAAGCTGAGTTGGAAGCCGTGTCCTACATGCCTGTCAGCAGGTTGCTGACAGCGCTTTGTCGGACAGCGCCCTACAGTGAGGTTGACCCGTGTCTGCGGGCAACATGGAGCCGTCGAGATGAAATGCAGTTCGTGCGCCCTGGCCGCCTTGCTGGCGGGCCTTGGCCTGACCGCCTGGGCGCAGGTCGGTGACGGTCCCGTGCGCCAGATTTCTTCGCCGCCAACCATCTATTTCTCCACCTCGCCGGTCACCACTGCGCTTCCAGGACCGGTGACCGCGCCACGGGTCGCACCGCGCGCGCCGACCTTTGCCGCGGGCTCGGTCGCGAATACGGTCCCGCTGTCCACCGACGGGCGGGAGGAGCGCCGCTTTTTGCGGGAAGCCGCCGCGCAAAGCCGGTTCGAGTCCGAAGCGTCCAAGCTGGCGTTCGGCAGGTCGGGCAATTCGGCCGTGCGCGCCCTGGCTGCCTCCCTGATCAATCACCACAACACCCTGAGTCTCGAGCTGACCCACTTGCTGAACGCCCGGGGCATGGCGTTGCCGATGATCAGCAACGAGCAACGCAAGGCGTTGAACCGGCTGGCCAAACTGCATGGCAATCGGCTGGACGCCGCATACATCCAGCAGGTCGGATTAGCCCAGGCCGGGGTGGCGCGCGATTACGAAAAGGCGAGCGTGGCGATCCGCGAGCCGCGGATCAACGCCTGGATCGTGAAGACGCTGCCGGCGACCCGCTACCACCTGATGCTGGCCGAGCGTGCGGCGCCGGCGGATCTGCGGGCAGCGAAGTGGAACCACTCGGTGGCCCGCCCGACGAACGTGAAGGCGCCGTCGGCAACCACGCAAGTGCAGCCGCGTGCCCTCGGCAACCGGCCGGTGGTGGCAGCCGGCCCGGTCCGGATGGAACCGGTGGCGGGCGTGGCGGACAACCGCTTCAGCGGGTTTGGTACCCGATAACGCGCCACTTCCCGTCCGCTTCGCGCACGGTGGTGACGATCTCCACCATGTCGTCCTTCTGGGAGAAACGGCTGGTGTAGAACACGGTGACGTAGTCGCCGTTGGGCCGTCCTTCCATCGTCGGCTTGTAGATCGCCTCGTCCGGTTCCCGCTCGATGAAGTCACCCAGGTCGCGGGCTTTGGGAATGTTGTCCATCCATGCCGCAAGCGGCACCGAGCTGCGGAACATCGGGGCAGTCGTTTCCCAGGCGCGGCCCCAGTCGCGCCGGTCCAGCAACAGCAGCCAGCCCGAGGCTGCGAGTGTCGCGGCGGCGGCTTTTTCCTTGTCCGCGGCGCTGGGCTCAGGAGCTTCAGGCACGGCGGCAGCAGCCGAGGCGGCCTTCGCTGCGGGTCGGGCGGCCGGCGCCTTGCTTGCGGGTGCGGGCTTGAGCTGCGCGCCAGTACTGCCTGCCGCCAGCGCGCTCGCCGCCAGGAGGAGAGAAGAGGAGATCAGTTTCATGCGCCAAGTCTAGCGGGCCCTTGCCGGCCTTGTCGGCGCTGGCCTTCACTTCTGGCACCGGCCCTGCGAGCTCATCTTTGGAATCCCAGGCGCCGCGTCGACTGAAGCCGGCGGCGCCGCTGCTGTGCTGCGCGACCCCGGCCCGGGCGGCCTGGAGGTAGAGTCCGGAGCATGAAAGACAATCACCGCATGTCAGGCCGACGCTCGTTGCTCCTCGCCGCCGTGTGCCTTGCCGCTGCGGCCGTCACCGGCTGCGCGATGATGCGAGACGCAGGCTGGTCCCCGGCGCTGGCCGGTTCGCCCGTCGGGATGAGCCCGGCGGACCAGACCTTCGCCACCATGGCGGCCGGCAGCGGAAGGTACCAGGTCGGCGTCTCGCGGCTGGCGCTCAGACGCGCGGTCAACCCGCAGGTGAAGGCGTACGCCCAGATGCTGGTGGACCACCACACGACGGCCAACAACGAGCTGATGCAGCTCCTGAGAGCCCGCGGCATGACAGCCTCATCCGCCATCCCGCCCGACAAGGAAGAAAAGACCCGGCGTCTGTCCGCCATGCACGGCGCCGAGTTCGAGCGGCAGTTCG
>JAYUHN010000030.1:0-2693 GCA_043766965.1 Ramlibacter sp.
CGGCGGCATGGCGTGGGCATCCATCACCGCGCTCTTGCGGGATCGCTTCAACGCCAACGAGATCCTGGTCAGCCTGATGCTGGTGTATGTCGCGGACCAGGTGCTGGGCTATATGGTGTATGGACCGTGGAAAGATCCGGCGGGATACAACTTCCCGCAGTCCAAATCGTTCGAGGCGGTGACGCAGATCCCCCGCCTGATGGCGGGTTCGCGGGTCAGCGTCGGGCTGTTGATCGCATTCGCCGGCGTCGCGGCCTTGTGGGTCTTCCTGTTTCGCACCCGCGCCGGTTTCGCCCAGCAGGTCGGGGGGCTGGCGCCGGCGGCTGCACGCTACGCGGGGTTCTCGTCGCGCCGCGCGCTCTGGACGGCGCTGCTGGTGTCGGGTGGCGCGGCCGGCCTGGCGGGGGCCCTGGAAGTGGCGGGGCCGATCGGCCAGCTGACGCCGTATGTGCCGGCCGGCTACGGCTTCGCCGCCATCATCGTGGCCTTCGTCGGGCGACTGCATCCGGTCGGCATGGTGTTCTCGGCGATCCTCATGAGCATGTTCTACATCGGCGGCGAGTTGGCCCAGTCGCGGCTGGGATTGCCGAAATCGCTCACCGGCGTGTTCCAGGGACTGCTGCTGTTCACGCTGCTCGCCTGCGACACCCTGATCGCGTACCGCGTGCGCTGGCGCCGCGCAGTGCCTTTGCCGGGAGCGCAGTGATGTCGGCCACCCGCATACCGTCATCCCCGCGCAGGCGGGGATCCAGGGCATCGAGCAATCCGGACGCCCTGGGTTCCCGCCTGCGCGGGAATGACGGGTGGGGCGGGAATGACAAGGTCGGCGACTGATGGAATCCTACGCACTGCTGTTCGCGGCCACGCTTAACGCCGGCACCGTGCTGGCGCTGGCGGCGCTCGGCTTGCTGGTCAACGAGAAGGCGGGCATCGTCAATCTCGGCGCGGAAGGCATGCTGCTGTGCGCCGCGCTGGCCGGCTTCGTCACCGTGGTTCATACCGGCAACGACTGGCTCGGCTTCGCGGCGGGCATCGGCGCGGGTGCGCTGCTGGCGGCGATCTTCGGTCTGCTGGTGATCTGGCTCAACACCAACCAGTACGCCACCGGGCTGGCGCTCAGCCTGTTCGGCGCCGGCTTCTCCGCCTTCGCCGGAGTGAAATATGTGCAGGAGAAGCTGCCGGCGCGGCCGCACTTCGCAATCCCCGGGTTGGGCGACATTCCCCTGCTTGGCCCGGCGCTGTTCCGGCAGCACCCCATGGTGTACTTCTCCATCGCGCTGGCGGCCTGGCTGGTCTGGTTCTTGTACCGCTCCCGCACCGGACTGGTGCTGCGCTCGGTCGGCGAGGCGCCCGATTCCGCGCATGCGCTCGGCTATCCGGTGCGGCGCATCCGGCTGGCAGCGGTGGTGGCGGGCGGCGCCCTCTGCGGCCTCGCAGGCGCCTACGTCTCGGTGATCTACACGCCGCTCTGGGTCGAGGGCATGGTCGCCGGCAAGGGCTGGATCGCGCTGGCCCTGACGACTTTCGCGACCTGGCGACCGGCACGGGTGTTGCTTGGCGCCTACCTGTTCGGCGGCGTGACGATGCTGCAATTCCACCTGCAGGGAATCGGCGTGGACGTGCCCAGCCAGTTCCTCACCATGCTGCCGTACATCGCGACGATCGTCGTGCTGGCGCTGATCTCGCGCAACCCCGCCTGGATCCGCGCCAACATGCCGGCGTCGCTCGGAAAGCCGTTTTACCCCGGTTCATAATTGAAGTTTCACAACGACGACGAGGAAGAAGACACCATGACTGACCTGAACAAACGTTCCCTGCTGAAGGCCGCCACGCTGATGTCCGCGGTCGCGGCCGCGGCGCTGGCGGGCTGCGGCAAGAAGGAAGAACCGGCGCCCGCCCCTGTGCCCGCGGTTGCCACGCCGGCGCCCGCCGCCGCGGCCAAGCCCGCGCCGCTGAAGATCGCCTTCGCCTACGTCGGCCCGGTCGGCGACGGCGGCTGGACCTTCGCGCATGACAACGGGCGCAAGGCGATCGAGAAAGAATTCGGCGACAAGATCGTGACCAGCTTCGTCGAGAAGGTGCCCGAGTCGGCCGACGCCGAGCGCGTGATGCGCGACCTCGCCACCCAGGGCAACAAGATGATCTTCGGCACCACCTTCGGCTACATGGAGCCGATGCTCAAGGTGGCGCCCGACTTCAAGGACGTGAAGTTCGAGCACGCCACCGGCTACAAGAGCGCCGACAACCTGCGCGCCTACGACAGCCGCACCTACGAAGGCGCCTACATGGCCGGTGTGATCGCCGGCAAGATGACCAAGACCAACACGCTGGGCGTGGTCGGTTCGGTGCCGATCCCGGAAGTGGTCCGCAACATCAACAGCTTCACGATGGGCGCGCAGTCGGTCAATCCGAAGGTCAAGACCCGGGTCGTGTGGGTCGGCGACTGGTTCAATCCGCCGAAGGAAACCGAAGCCGCCACCTCGCTGATCAACGGTGGTGCGGACGTGCTGATGCAGAACACCGACTCGTCGGCGGTGCTGCAGACCGCCGAAAAGCTCGGCAAGCGCGCCTTCGGCTGGGATTCGGACATGACCGCCTACGGTCCCAAGGCTCACCTGGCTTCCAGCATCATCAACTGGGCGCCGTACTACATCCAGGCCACGCGCGACGCACTCGACGGCAAGTGGGCCGGC
>JAYUHN010000031.1:0-2692 GCA_043766965.1 Ramlibacter sp.
TACGCGAGCTGCTCGAACAATTCGGTGTGCAGCTTCAGCTCGTCATGCAAGGCTTCCGGGTCGGTGCCGGTGACCGTGTCGAACTGCTCCCGCGTGAAATCCAGGCCGGTCCAGTTGACTTCGGAATACACCGGGCCGATCCCGAACACCTGCTCGGCGCCCTGCACCTTGCCCTCGATGCGGTCGATCATCCACTTCAGCACCCGCATGTTCTCGCCGTAGCCCGGCCAGACGAACTTGCCGTCCGCGCCCTTGCGAAACCAGTTGGTGGTGTAGATCCTGGGCAGCTTGGCGCCGGCAGCCGCGAGCTTGCGACCCAGGTCGAGCCAGTGCTGGAAGTAGTCCGACATGTTGTAGCCGGTGAACGGCAGCATGGCGAACGGATCGCGCCGCACCACGCCGACCTGGCCGACGATGGCCGCGGTGGTTTCCGATCCCATCGTCGCGGCCATGTAGACACCTTCGACCCAGCTGCGCGCTTCGGTCACCAGCGGCACGGTGGTCGAGCGGCGGCCGCCGAAGATGAAGGCGTCGATCGCGACGCCTTTCGGATCGTCCCAGGCCGGATCGAGCGCCGGGTTATTGATCGCGGCCACGGTGAAGCGGGCGTTCGGATGCGCCGCCTTGGCGCCGGTTTCCCTGGCGATCTGCGGTGTCCAGTCCTTGCCTTGCCAGTCGATGGCGTGCGCGGGCGCCGGGCCCATGCCTTCCCACCACACGTCGCCGTCATCGGTGAGCGCCACGTTGGTGAAGATCACGTCCTTGTCCAGGCTGGCCATGCAGTTGGGATTGGTGTCGGTGTTGGTGCCGGGGGCCACGCCGAAGTAACCCGCTTCCGGGTTGATCGCATACAGCTTGCCGTCGGCGCCCGGCTTGATCCAGGCGATGTCGTCGCCGATGGTCGTGACCTTCCAGCCCTCCAGGCCCTTGGGTGGGATCAGCATCGCAAAATTGGTCTTGCCGCAGGCCGACGGGAAAGCCGCCGCGACGTGGTACTTGCGGCCTTCGGGAGTGGTGACGCCAAGGATCAGCATGTGCTCGGCCAGCCAACCCGGGCTACCGGAGGGGCCCCCTGCCGCTGCACGGCCCATCCCGGAAGCAATGCGTAGCGCGAAGCACTTCTTGCCAAGCAGCGCATTGCCGCCGTAGCCCGACCCGTACGACCAGATCTCGCGCGTTTCCGGGTAGTGGACGATGTACTTGATGTCGTTGCACGGCCAGCTGCTGCTCTTTTCGCCCGGCTTCAGGGGTGCGCCGACCGTGTGGATGCAGGGGACGAATTCGCCGTCGACGCCCAGCACGTCGTACACCGCCTTGCCCATCCGGGTCATGATCTTCATGTTCACGGCGACGTAAGCGCTGTCGGACAGTTCGATGCCGATGTGCGCGATCGGCGAGCCGAGCGGCCCCATCGAGAACGGGACCACGTACATGGTGCGCCCGCGCATGCTGCCGTCGAACAGGGCGGGCTCCGAAGGAGACCTTCCGGTCTCGAGCATGGCGCGCATCTGCTGCGGGTCGATCCAGTTGTTGGTCGGGCCGGCGTCTTCCTTCTTCTGCGAGCAGATGAAGGTGCGGTCTTCGACCCGGGCCACGTCGCTCGGTGCCGAGCAGGCCAGGAAGGAGTGGGGCCGCTTGACCGGGTTGAGCTTCCTGAAAGTGCCCGCTTCCACCAGTTGCAGGGCCAGCCGGTCGTATTCCTCATCGCTGCCGTCGCACCAATAGACCGAAGCGGGCTTGCACAGAGCGACCATGTCGGCGACCCAGGCGATCAGCCGGGCGTTTTTCACGTAGGCTGGCGCGTTGAGGTTCAGCCCCTGCATCACGGGTGAATTCATGGAAAAGCTCCTGAGGATTGAAAATCGTGTTTTCAAAGGAGCTCCGCGGATGGGCCTGAGAGCAGCCTTTGAAAAAACGGCTTGGCGTCTCAGTCGGCTGGCGGTGTCGCGGGGTCGGCAACTGCAGGTTTTGTGAAGGGTAATTCACAGTCCGCGGGTCGGCTGGGAAGTCAATTTTAGGGAAGCGGCCGCTCTCTTGGTCGCTGCCGGAGCCGAAAACAATGCAAAACTTGCATAAGGTTATGCGAACCCGACTGTGAGGGCAGATGGAGAGAAGAGCGTTTCTACTGATGGCGTCGGCTGTGCTCAGCCCAGATGCCCCGGCCCAACATCGCCCCGTCGTTGCGCGTGTGGTGGCCGCCAGCGACCTGAAATTTGCGCTGGCCGAGCTCGCAGAACGTTTTGCGGGCGAAACCGGCAATGTCGTTCAGCTCACGATGGGGTCCTCGGGAAGCTTCGCGCAGCAAATACGCCAGGGCCTGCCGGCCGACCTGTTCATGTCGGCCGACGAAGACTACGTTTACCAGCTTGCCGATGCCGGATTGACGCGCGACCGCGGCATTTCATACGCGGTCGGAAGAATCGTGCTTTTTGCGGCTCACGACTCCCCGGTTGCACTGGAAGCCGTCCTGGCCGGAGTGCGCAGCGCCGCGGACCTGATCCGGCACTTTGCGATTGCCAATCCTCTCCATGCTCCATATGGCCGCGCCGCCCGGCAGGCGCTCGAACGATTGGGGCTGTGGGAAAGCCTGAAGGCGAAGCTGGTGCTCGGGGAAAACATCAGCCAGACCACCCAATTCTTGACGACCGGTTCGGCCGAGGTCGGGATCACGGCATATTCACTGGCGATCGCC
>JAYUHN010000032.1:0-18723 GCA_043766965.1 Ramlibacter sp.
GCGCCAGTTGCAGCGGCCAGCAAGCACGCTCGCCGGCCAGGACCATCGCGCCGAGTTCATGTCCCGTCGCTTGCCCGACTGCCGCGGCGAACGCCGCTGGCTCGAGTTGGAGCAGCGCATCGGCGCGTTCCTCCCGGACGGACCAGACCAGCGCCACGGAGTTCCCCTGCGCGCCGGCGATGCCGCCGCCCATGGGCAACAACGCCACGATTTCGCCATCCGCAAACCATTGGCGCGCAACCAGGCCGTGGGCCTTCTCGCAGGTCAGGCGCGCGGCAATGGCACGCTGGGGATACGAAGTGACTTCGAACCGGACGCCGAACTCGGCCCGCGTGGCGCTGCCCCGGCCCTCGCAGACCACGGTCAACGTCGCGGGCTGCGGCGCCTGCAGCAGTTCCACCAGCGGTTGGTAGCGCAGCGCCTGGCCCAGCCTGTCCTGCAAGGCCGCGACGTCGACGATCCAGGCCAGGGCGGCGACGCCCTGGTCCGCCGCGCTGAACCGGACCGCGCCGCCGTGGTCCCCGTGCACCTGCATCTCCAGCACTGGTGTGGCGTCCGCCGGGTCCGGCCAGGAGCGCACCGTTTCCAGCAACTCGCGGGAAGCCGAGTTCAGCGCGTACGCCCGCATGTCGCCGTGGTCGGCGGCAGGCGTGGGCGACAGCTCGACCAGGCCCACGCGCAGCCGTTCCCGCGCCAGCAGCAGGGCCAGGGTGCGGCCGACGATGCCGGCGCCGCGAATGCAAACATCAAGTGCGGGCGCCATCGAGGGATTGTAGGAGCGGGGCACAATGCCCGCTGCCCGTGCTGTCGGGTCTGCAGGAATACCTTGAGCTCTCCCGAAATCACCGCCCGCATCCAGCGGCTGTTCGTCTATCCGGTCAAATCCTGTGCCGGCGTGGAGCTGGGCGAAGCCGTCCTGACCGAAACCGGATTCGACCTGGACCGCGCGTGGATGGTGGTGGACGAGCATGGAACGTTCGTCTCCCAGCGCGAGCTGCCGCGCATGGCCCTGATCCGGCCGCAGCTGAAGGTCCTCGAGGTCGTGCTTCGCGCGCCGGGCATGCTGGCGCTGCACTTGCAGATCGACGCCGTGGAGGCGCCGGCGCAGGTGCGGATCTGGTCGGACGTGGTCCGCGCCTACGACATGGGGCCGATCGCGGCCCAGTGGTTCAGCGACTTCCTCGGCCGCAAGCTGCGTCTGGTCCGGTTCGATCCCGAGCAGCAGCGCCTGTCGAGCCGGCAGTGGACCGGCGAGATCGAGGCGCGGAACCAGTTCAGCGACGGCTTTCCCCTGCTGGTGCTTGGCCAGGCGTCGCTGGACGGTCTGAACGACAAGTTGGCGGCGACTGGGCATGCCGCGGTCGAAATCGAGCGCTTCCGCCCCAACATCGTGTTGTCGGGACTGCAGGCGCACGACGAAGACCGGGTGGCCATGTTCGAGGTCGCCGCCGCTGCGCCGGTCCTGCTCAAGCCGGTCAAGCCGTGTGCGCGCTGCCCGATTCCGGACATCGATCCCGCCAGCGCCGCTATCGATCCGGCGGTCGGCACGACCCTGCGCAGGTACCGCAGCGACGACCGGCTGAACGGGGCGATCAGTTTCGGCATGAACCTGGTGCTGGTACAGGGCATCGACCAGGTGTTGAAGGTCGGGCAGGCGGTGACGGGGGACTACCAGTTCTAGCTCGCCGGTGGAACCATCGCATACACTTTCCGCCTTGATTTTCTGGAACTGACATGAGCTTGAAGTGCGGCATCGTGGGACTGCCCAACGTCGGCAAGTCCACCTTGTTCAACGCCTTGACCAAGGCCGGCATCGCCGCGGAGAACTATCCGTTCTGCACCATCGAACCGAACGTGGGCGTGGTCGAACTGCCCGACCCCCGGCTGGCGCAGCTGGCGGCGATCGTCCACCCTGAGCGCATCGTTCCCGCGATCGTTGAATTCGTCGACATCGCCGGCCTGGTCGCCGGCGCCAGCAAGGGCGAGGGCCTGGGCAACCAGTTCCTGGCCCACATCCGCGAGACCGACGCCACCGTGAACGTGGTGCGCTGCTTCGACGACGAGAACGTGATCCACGTGTCGGGCAAGGTCGACCCCGTCGACGACGTGGAGGTGATCCAGACCGAGCTGTGCCTGGCCGACCTTGGCACTGTGGACAAGGCGCTGCACCGCCACAACAAGACGGCGCGCTCCGGCGACAAGGAGGCGGCCAAGATCGTCGCGATCCTGGAGCGCTGCCAGGCGGCGCTGAACCAAGGCAAGCCGGTACGCGCGCTGGAGTTCAGCAGGGAAGACCAGCCGCTGGTCAAACCGCTGTGCCTGATCACCGCCAAGCCGGCGATGTTCGTCGCCAACGTGGCCGAGGACGGCTTCGAGAACAATGCCTACCTCGAGCGGCTGCGTGCGTATGCGGCCAGGCAGAAGGCGCCGGTGGTCGCGATCTGCGCCAAGATGGAAGCCGAGATGGCGGACATGAGCGATGAGGACAAGAAGATGTTCCTGTCGGAGATCGGCCAGGACGAGCCGGGACTGAACCGCCTCATTCGCGCCGCGTTCCAGCTGCTCGGATTGCAGACCTACTTCACGGCGGGCGTCAAGGAAGTGCGGGCCTGGACCGTGGCGATCGGCGCGACCGGGCCGCAGGCGGCGGGCGTGATCCACACCGACTTCGAGCGCGGCTACATCCGCGCGCAGACGATCGCGTTCGACGACTTCACCACTTACAATGGCGAGCAGGGCGCGAAGGACGCGGGCAAGATGCGCAGCGAAGGCAAGGAATACATCGTCAAGGACGGCGACGTGATGAATTTCCTGTTCAATGTCTGAGGCGGCGCCGAACGAGGCCCGGCGTGCGCGCCCGGATGCGGAAGCTGAGCGATGCTTCGGTCTGCACGGGCATCGGGGGCGTCATGCAGGGAATACGTACAGCAGCGCCCAGGTCATGGTGACGTAACGCAGGAACTTTCCGGCCAGCATGTAGCCGGCGCAGGGCCAGAACGGCAACTTCAGCCAGCCGGCTACCGCGCACAACGGGTCACCCAGGACTGGCAACCAGGACAGCAGGCACGCCTTGGGGCCGAGCCGCTCCAGCCATGCCAGCGCCTTGACATGCGATCTGGAATGGCCGTACTTGTCTACGACCTGGTGCGCGCCGAAGCCCATCCACCAGTCCAGCATGCCGCCCAGCGTGTTGCCCGCAGTTGCAACAAGTATCGCGCTCCAGAACATGTCGGGGTTGAGGCGCAGCAGGCCGAACAGGACCGGCTCGGATCCCAGCGGAAGCAGGGTGGCCGAAATGAAGGAAACCAGGAAGAGAGTGCTCAGCCCGTACTGCGGCAGGGCCAGCAGCGCGAGTGCGGAATCCAGCCAGGCTTGCATCAAGGATGAGTATAGAAACCCGCCGGCCGTCACTCTGTAGGCGCATACGCACTTATTTTTTGGCCGGTGGCGCTTGTGTCGGGCATACAATCGTGCCTCATTTTTCAGCAGCAGTGTTTTCCACGTTTCATGAACATCGGCCCCTACACCCTTGCGAACCATTTGTTCGTGGCGCCGATGGCGGGCGTGACCGACCGGCCTTTCCGCCAGTTGTGCCGCCGGCTCGGCGCCGGTTATGCGGTGAGCGAAATGGTGACGTCCCGGCCGGACCTGTGGAACACACTGAAGACGTCGCGTCGCGCCAACCACGACGGTGAACCTGGGCCGATCGCAGTGCAGATCGCCGGCACGGACGCCGACATGATGGCGCAGGCCGCGGTCTACAACGTCGAGCGCGGCGCCCAGATCATCGACATCAACATGGGCTGTCCGGCCAAGAAGGTCTGCAACAAATGGGCCGGCTCGGCGTTGATGCAGGACGAGCCGCTGGCCCTTGCGATCGTGCAGGCGGTGGTCGATGCCTGCGTGCCGCACGGCGTGCCTGTGACGCTGAAGATGCGGACCGGCTGGTGCCTGCAGCACCGGAATGCGGTGGCGCTCGCGCGCCGTTTCGAGGACGCCGGCGTGCAGATGCTCGCCGTGCATGGCCGCACCCGGGAACAGGGCTATCGCGGCGACGCGGAATACGACACCGTCGCAGCGGTCAAGGCCGCCGTGCGGGTACCGGTGGTCGCCAACGGCGACATCTCGACGCCCGAAAAGGCCCGTGACGTGCTGGCGCGCACCGGCGCCGACGCCGTCATGATCGGGCGGGCCGCGCAGGGCCGGCCCTGGATTTTCCGTGAGATGGCGCACTTCCTGGCTACCGGCAGCCACCTGGCGCCGCCGCTGGTCGGCGAGGTTCGCCGGCTGCTGCTCGATCACCTGCAGGACCACTATGGCCTGTACGGTGAATTCACCGGTGTGCGCAGCGCTCGCAAGCACATCGGCTGGTACGTGAGGTCTCTGCCCGGCGGCACGGCGTTCCGGGCGCAGATGAACCTGATCGAGAACTGCGCGGGGCAGACCGAGGCAGTGGCCCGCTATTTCGACACACTGGCGGCCCGGGTCGACCGGCTGCCGGCCGCGTCGATCGACATGGACAGTGAATTTCTTTCGGCGGAAACAGACGCATGAGCAAGAAACAGATCGAGGAATGCGTGCGCAACAGCCTGGAGGGCTACTTTCGCGACCTGCGCGGAACGGACCCCGACGGGATGTATGAGATGCTGGTCAAGGTGGTTGAGAAGCCATTGCTGGAGGTGGTGATGGACAAGGCCGACCAGAACCAGTCCAAGGCCGCGGAGTGGCTGGGATTGAACCGCAACACGCTGCGCAAGAAACTGCTCGAACACAAGCTGCTCAGGTGACTCAAACCCGCGGCCCAGGCCCCGGCTTTCCGGGCCCCCCATGAACGCACTGATCTCGGTCTCCGACAAGAGCGGCATCGCCGAATTTGCGCAGGCCCTGCATGCGCTTGGCGTGAAGCTGATCTCCACCGGGGGCACGGCGAAGCTGCTGGCGGCCCAGGGCTTGCCGGTGACCGAGGTCGCCGAAATCACCGCGTTTCCCGAAATGCTGGACGGCCGCGTGAAGACGCTCCACCCCAAAGTGCATGGCGCGCTGCTCGCGCGGCGCGACCTGCCGGAGCACATGGCGGCGTTGCAACGCCACGGAATCGACACCATCGACTTGCTGGTGGTCAATCTGTACCCCTTCGAGGCGACGGTCGCCAGGGCCGGCTGCACGCTGGAGGATGCGATCGAAAACATCGACATCGGCGGGCCGGCGATGGTGCGCAGCGCCGCCAAGAACTGGAAGGACGTCGGTGTCGTGACGGACGCATCGCAGTACCAGGTGGTGCTG
Organism: Ramlibacter sp.; assembly: GCA_043766965.1. Lineage (GTDB taxonomy): Bacteria > Pseudomonadota > Gammaproteobacteria > Burkholderiales > Burkholderiaceae_C > Ramlibacter. The sequence goes on from JAYUHN010000032.1 coordinate 5,284, forward strand.
GCCGAGCTGCGCGCCGGCGGCTTGAGCGACAAGACCAGATTCGCGCTGGCCGTCGCCGCCTTCAACCGGATCAGCGCTTACGACGCGGCGATCAGCGACTACCTGTCTGCCATCGGGGAGGACGGCAGCCGCAGCCTGTTTCCGGCCCAAGCCAACGGCCGCTTCATCAAGCTGCAGGAACTGCGCTATGGCGAGAACCCGCATCAGCAGGCGGCGTTCTACCGGGACCTGTATCCGGCCCCCGGCTCGCTGGTGTCGGCGCGCCAGCTGCACGGCAAGGAGCTCTCGTACAACAACATCGCCGACGCCGACGCGGCCTGGGAATGCGTCAAGAGTTTCGTCGAACCGGCCTGCGTGATCGTCAAGCACGCGAACCCCTGCGGCGTCGCCATCGCCGCCGATCCGCTAGAGGCTTACACCAAAGCCTTCCAGACCGATCCGACGTCGGCCTTCGGCGGCATCATCGCTTTCAACCGTCCGCTCAACGCCGCGGCGGCGCAGGCGGTGTCGAAACAGTTCGTGGAAGTGCTGATGGCACCCGGCTTCACGCCCGAAGCGTTGGAGGTGTTCAGGAGCAAGGTCAACGTGCGCATCCTGCAGATCGCGATGCCGCCGTCATACGGCTTGCCCGGAAACGCGCAGCGCACCGACTGGGACAACGGCCGCAACGCGATGGATGTGAAGCGGGTCGGCTCTGGCCTGCTGATGCAGACATCGGACAACCGCGAACTCGCGCCCGACGACCTGCGTGTCGTCAGCAAGAAGCAGCCGACGCCTGGGCAGCTGCAAGACCTGCTGTTCGCCTGGAAGGTCGCCAGGTACGTCAAGTCCAACGCCATCGTTTTTTGCCGCGACGGAATGACCGTTGGCGTCGGTGCCGGCCAGATGAGCCGGCTGGATTCGGCCCGCATCGCCGGCATCAAGGCACAGCATGCGAACCTGTCCTTGGCCGGCACTGCTGTTGCGAGCGACGCGTTCTTTCCGTTTCGGGATGGGCTCGACGTCGTGGTCGATGCGGGCGCAACCTGCGTGATCCAGCCGGGTGGCAGCATGCGGGATGCGGAAGTGATCGCGGCAGCGGACGAGCGCGGCATCGCGATGGTGTTCACCGGCGTCCGGCACTTCCGGCATTAGGCCGGACGCGCCGGCCTGGGTCCCGGGTCAAGCCCGGGACGACAACAGTTCGAAGATATCCCGTGCCGCGGATACGGTTTGCGCGATGTCGTCGTCGGCGTGTGCCGAACTGACGAACCCGGCCTCATACAACGCCGGCGCGATGTACACCCCCCGATCCAGCAGGCCATGGAACAGCTTGTTGAACGTCGGCCCGTCGGTCTTCATTACCTGGCCGTAGTTCTGCGGCAGTGCATCGAGCAGGAAAAAACCGAACATGCCGCCTTCGCAGTCGGCACTGAAAGGAACGCCGGCTGAACGCGCTTCCGATTGCAGGCCCGACACCAGGGAGCGCGTGCGCGCCGACAACGCATCGAAAAAACCAGGATTGCCGATTTCCCGCAAGGTCGCGAGGCCGCAGGCGGTTGCCACCGGGTTGCCTGACAAAGTGCCGGCCTGGTACACCGGGCCCAACGGCGCGAGCTGCTCCATCACGGCCCGCGAGCCACCGAAGGCGGCCAGCGGCATGCCGCCGCCGATCACCTTGCCGAGCACCGAGATGTCGGGGGCGAACCCGGGAATCGCTTTCGCATAGAGGCCCTGCGCGCCGCCGAGCGCGACCCGAAATCCGGTCATCACCTCGTCGAACACCAGCAGCGCGCCATGCTGCGTGCAAAGTTCCCGGCAGCGCCGCATGAACGGGACGCCGGCGCGGACGAAATTCATGTTGCCCGCGATCGGTTCGATCATCAGGCAGGCCAGGTCGTCGCCATGCAGCGCGAAGGCTTCTTCGAGCTGCGGGATGTTGTTGTATTCCAGGACGATCGTGTGCTTCACGACTTCCGCAGGCACGCCGGCGCTGGTCGGGTTGCCAAAGGTCGCCAGGCCCGAGCCGGCCTTCACCAGCAACGCGTCGGCGTGGCCGTGGTAGCAGCCCTCGAACTTGATCAGCTTGTTGCGGCCGGTGGCGCCCCGCGCCAGCCGGATCGCGCTCATCGCGGCTTCGGTGCCGGAGCTCACCAGACGCACCATCTGCATCGACGGCAGCAGCCGCAGGATCTCTTCGGCCAGTTCCACTTCGCGTTCGGTCGGCGCGCCGAACGAGAAGCCGTCGAGCGCGGCCTTCCGCACCGCCTCGACCACCGCCGGATGGCCGTGGCCCAGGATCATCGGCCCCCACGAGCCGATGTAATCGATGTAGCGCTGGCCGTTCGCGTCCCAGAAATAGGCTCCCTGCGCACGTTCGACGAAACGGGGTGTCCCGCCAACGGCGCGAAAGGCGCGAACCGGCGAGTTGACGCCGCCCGGAATGACCTGGCGGGCGCGCTCGAACAGTTGCTGGTTGCGGTCCGGCGCGGGGCCGGGCGCCGGTTCAATGCTTGGTGTCATGGGCGGGCATGTCGAGAACCTGCAGCGCCTGCGCTTCGTCCTCGGTCAGGGTCTCTGCGTCGCTTTCATTTTCAGGCTGGGCCCAGAACAGCCGGTCCGGGATCACGTTGCCCATGCCAGGGCGGAAGCCGCCATCGAGACAGCGGTCCAGGTAGCCGAGCGCCTCAGTGGCAGCGGCGGCCAGATCGCTGCCGCTTGCGCACAACGCCGCCAGTGCTGCCGACAGGGTGTCGCCGGCGCCGGAAAACACAGCTTCGAAGCGCTCGAACTTTTCGCTCGCCAACACTGCCTGCGGCGTGGCCAGAACGTTGTCCAGGAACTGGTCCGGCAGCGGGATGCCGGTGACGAGCGTGTAGGGCACGCCCATCTCGGACGCAGCCCTGGCGATGTCGCGCGCCGTCGGACTGCGCTCGCTGCTCCACTCCGGCAACAGCCACCGCCACAGCGTGCTGTGGTTTCCTACCAACACGGTGGTCTGCGGTAACAACAATTCCCGGAACGCGTCCAGATACAGGTCGATCTGTCCTTCGTCCCACCAGGACAGGTTCGGCATGTAAGCCACGACTGGGACGTCTGCGTAATCCGCCGCGATCTCCGCGATGGTGCTCAGGTTCTCCGGACTGCCGACGAAGCCGACCTTGATCACCTGCACCGGCACGTCTTCGAGGATTGCACGCGCCTGTTCGGCGACGGTTTCCTCATCGAAGGCGAAGTGGTCGAATATCTCCGCGGTGTCTCTGGCGTAGGCGCCCGTCACGACTGCGAGCGCATGCGCTCCGACCGACGCGATCGCGGTGACGTCGCCTGCGATGCCGCCCGCACCGCTCGGATCGTTGGCGTTGAAAACGATGACGCATGCGGGCGTCGCATCGTTGTCGGCGTCGGCAGCGTCGGTGCCGGAAGAAGGGAGGGAAGTGGGATTGGTCATGGGCCTGAGTCCGGCTGGCTGCCGCTCGTTGCGCTCTCGCTTGGCAACATGCCTCGATACAATCGTTGCATTCTATTCGAAGGCCCCTTAAGCTGTGACTGAAGCAACAACCTGGATGTGTCTGATTTGCGGGTGGATCTACGACGAGGCCACCGGAGCCCCCGAGCACGGTATCGCGCCGGGCACCCTATGGAAAGACGTTCCGATGAACTGGACCTGTCCTGAATGCGGCGCCCGCAAGGAAGATTTCGAAATGGTCGAGGTTTAGAACAAGGGACGTGCAGTTTCGCATCTTCGGATGATGCCGCGGCCCAACGTAGTTACAGATTGAGGAGCAGCGTCACGTGAGCACGACCGGGTCCGGGTTCAAAGTCCTGGTGATCGACGACAGCAATACCATCCGGCGCAGCGCGGAAATCTTCCTGAAGCAGGGCGGCCACGAGGTCATGCTGGCCGAAGACGGTTTTGACGCGCTGGCCAAGGTCAACGATTACCAGCCCAACCTGATCTTCTGCGACATCCTGATGCCGCGGCTGGACGGTTACCAGACCTGCGCCATCATCAAGCGCAATGCCCGGTTCGCCTCCGTTCCGGTGGTCATGCTGTCATCCAAGGACGGTGTGTTCGACAAGGCCCGTGGCCGCATGGTCGGTTCCCAGGATTACCTCACCAAGCCATTTACCAAGGACCAGCTGCTGCAGACCGTGCAGCAGTTCGGCGCGGCGAAACAAGGAGCGATGTGATGCCCATCAAGAAAGTCCTGGTCGTGGATGACTCCAAGACCGAGCTGATGTTCATGACCGACCTGCTGCAGAAAAACGGCTTCGCGGTCAAGACGGCCGAGAACGCCGAGGACGCGTTTCGCCGGCTGGCTGAAGAAAAGCCCGACCTGATCCTGATGGACGTCGTCATGCCCGGCCAGAACGGCTTCCAGTTGACCCGTGCCATCACGAGGGACCCGCTCTATGTCGACGTGCCGATCATCATGTGCACCAGCAAGAACCAGGAAACCGACCGGGTCTGGGGCATGCGCCAGGGCGCCCGCGACTACATCACCAAACCGGTGAATGCTGACGAGCTGATGGCCAAGATCAGGGCCCTGAGCTGAAACGCCGACCCCAGTCCTGACCCATGGCCAACCGCGAAGCCCTTCGAGAACTCCAGAGCCGGCTCGCCTCGCGCCTGCAAGCAGCCCGTACCGAGGGCGTCTCCGCGTCCTGGCTTGCGGTTGAATCCGCCGGCGCGCGCTACCTCTTTCCGCTGGTGCAATCGGGCGAGATCTTTACGTTCTCCAGTCCCCAGCGGGTGCCCTACACCCATCCATGGTTCATGGGTGTCGCCAACTTGCGCGGCGGTCTTTACGGCGTGGTCGACCTGGCGGGTTTCATTACCGGCCGCGCGCCGCAGATGCGTTCGGACGCCACCCGCGCCGAGTCCCGCCTGGTCGCCCTGAACTCGGCGCTGGACGTCAACTGCGCGCTGTTGATCGACCGGCTGGCAGGCCTGCGCAACATCGAGGCTTTCGCTTCGTCGAGCGGGCCGGCTGAAGGTTCGCCAGGCTACTTCGGCAGCAGCTACACCGACACCAACGGGGCGTTCTGGCAGGAAATCAACCTGCAGGCGCTGTCGCAGCAATCCCAGTTCCTGAGTATCAGTACATAAGCATTCCGGAAGGCAGCACCATGTCCGTCGTCGACCAGTTCAAAAGCCTGTTCTCGAAAAAGTCGCACGAAATTTCGATTGGTTCGAGTGGCGAGCTGAGCCTGGGAATGCCGCTTTCACGCAATCCGCCGCGCCACGAAGGCGTTCGCGCCAGCCTGGGCATGGCGTCGGGGGAGTCGGACGACAGCGTGGCCGGCGAAGAGACGATGGAACCGGGGCCTGGTGACCGGGCCGAGCTGCTCAGCGTTCCGTTGCTCGGCCGGCGCACCGCGGGCCAGCACCTGCGCATCCTGCTGGTGCTGTTGACGGTTTCGCTGCTGGTGCTGGCGACCGTCGCGGGCCTCGCCGTGCGCCAGTCCGGCCAGGCCGCGCAACAGGTGGCAGGCACCGGCCAGTCACTGATGGAGTCGCAGCGGCTGGCCAAGTCGGTGTCGCAGGCGTTCCTCGGCAGTGCACAGGCGTTTCCGGACGTGAAGGAAAGCGCCAGCGTGCTTGCGCGCACGGTGCGCGGCCTGAAGGATGGCGACCCCGACCTGAACATCAAGCCGGTCTCGGCCAAATACCAGGATCAAATGGAAAAGATCACTCTCCTGATGGAACGGGCCGAAAAGAACGCCGCCATCGTGATGGGCCAGCAAAAGATCCTGACGCAGGTGGGCACGGCACTGCGCAGCATCAACCGCCAGTCGTCCGACCTGCTGGAAATCGCCGAAACCGTGTCGTCGCTCAAGCTGCAGCAGAACGCGCCACCGGCCGAGATCTCCGCTTCCGGCCAGCTGGTGATGCTGACCCAGCGCATCGGCAAGTCGGCCAACGAATTCCTGACGATGGAAGGGGTAAGCCCGGAAGCCGTGTTCCTGCTGGGCAAGGACCTGAACTCCTTCAAGGACATCTCGCAGGGCCTGCTCGACGGCAACGCCGAATTGCGGCTGGCCGGCTCGCGCGACGCGCAGACCCGCGAGCGGCTCGATGCGCTCGGCAAGATGTACGAACAGACCCGCTCGCAGGCCGGCGCCATCCTGGCCAACCTGCAGGGGCTGGTCTCGGCGCGCGAGGCGCAGTCGGCCATCATTGCCGACAGCGAACCGTTGCGCCGCTCGCTGCAGGAGCTGCAGGTCCGGTTGTCATCGCAGACCGGCCTGGGCGCCGGCGCCTTGCTGACTCTGTTGCTGTCGTCTCTCTTCGCCGTGGTCAGCGCCTCCGGCATCGGCTATGTGCAGCTGCAGGACAGCCGCAAGCGCCAGAACGTGGCCGAACAGCAGCGGCTCGAAGCCGAGCAGCAGGAACAGGAGGCCAAACGCGTGAACGACGCTAATCAGGCGGCGATCTTGCGCTTGATGAATGAATTGCAGACCGTGGCCGAAGGCGATCTGACACAGGAAGCGACCGTCACCGAGGACATCACCGGGGCCATCGCGGACTCGGTGAATTACACGGTGGAGGAATTGCGCCAGCTGGTGGGCAACGTGCAGAACACGGCGACCAAGGTCGCGCAGACGACGGCGCAGGTGGAAAGCACATCGACCGAGCTGCTTGCCGCCTCGACCGAGCAGTTGCGCGAAATTCGCGAAACCGGCCAGTCGGTGCTGGACATGGCGGGGCGGATCAACCAGGTGTCCGGCCAGGCGCAGGAATCGGCGCAGGTGGCGCGCCAATCCCTGAAAGCCGCCGAATCGGGGCTCACGGCCGTGCAGAACGCCATCGGCGGCATGAACTCGATCCGCGACCAGATCCAGGAAACCTCCAAGCGGATCAAGCGGCTGGGCGAGTCGTCGCAGGAGATCGGCGAAATCACGGAACTGATCTCGGACATCACCGAGCAGACCAACGTGCTGGCGCTCAATGCTGCCATCCAGGCGGCGTCGGCCGGGGAGGCCGGACGCGGCTTCTCGGTCGTGGCGGAGGAAGTGCAGCGGCTGGCCGAACGGTCCGCCGATGCGACGCGCCAGATTTCGGCCCTGGTCAAGGCGATCCAGACCGACACCCAGGACGCCGTCGGCGCCATGGAGCGCTCCACCCAAGGCGTGGTCGAGGGCGCGAAGCTGTCCGACAACGCCGGCACCGCGTTGACCGAGATCGACCGGGTGTCGCGCCGGCTGGCCGAGCTGATCGAACAGATTTCGTCGTCGGCGTCCAAGGAGGCCGAGTCCGCGAACGTGGTGGCCGGAAACATCCAGCACATCTTTGCGGTCACCGAGCAGACCGGCGAAGGCACTCGATCCACGGCGCAGCAGGTCCGCGAGCTGTCCCGCATGGCAGAGGAACTGCGCCAGTCGGTGTCGCGCTTCAAGATCGCCTGAGCGGCCCATGCAAGTCAACGAAACCGATCTGGACCTCGCGGCCAACGACCTGGGCCCGCTGGCCTGGGTGCTGGACGAACTGCGCAAGTCGCTTGACACCGCGTCAGCCGCCCTGCGCCGCTTTGTCCGCGACGCCAATCTCGCGCGCGGCTCGGACATGGCCTCGGTGGACGACGGCCAGTTGCGCATCGCCCGCCAGCAGCTGCACCAGGCGGTCGGCGCGCTCGAGATGGTCGGCATGGCGGCACCGGCCCACATGCTGCGCGCCATGGAAGCCGCGGCGCAGAAGTTTGTCGAGCGGCCGGAACTGTGCAGCGAAGCGGCTTCGGCCAAGATCGAACGCGCCGGATTCGCGCTGACCGAATATCTAGAAGGCCTGCTGCTCGGCAACCCGGTGACGGCAGTGGCGCTGTTCCCGCAGTACCGGGATGCCCAGGAGCTGGCCGGCGCCGACCGCGTCCATCCGGCGGATCTCTGGGCGCTGGATTGGCGCTGGGTGGAACCGCAGACACCGGTCGTCGAGCAAACGCTGGTCTACGACCCGGCGGTGCGCAGCCGCATGGACCACGGCGTGCTGTCGCTCGTCAAGTCCGGTGACGGCAAGGCCGCGCGCGACCTGGTCACCATGAGCCTTGGACTGGCGGCCTCGCAGACGGCACGCCAGCCGCGCATCTTCTGGAAGATCGCCGGTGGTTTCTTCGAGGCGCTGGCGCAAGGCTTGCTGCCCACCGACATCTATGTCAAGCGGGCGGCGTCGCGCATCCTGATGCAGTACGCCTCGCTCGCCAAAGGAGAGGTGACGGTTTCCGACAGGCTGGCGCAGGACCTCGTTTTCTTCTGCTCGCAGGCGGTGCCACCTCGCGCGGCCGACTCCCCCTCGCTCACGGCTGTGCGGCAGGTCTGGACCCTGGCCCGCTTCAAACCCGTCGACTACAGCGTCAGTCATTTCGGCCGTTTCGATCCGTTGTTGCTGGCGCAGGCACGCAAGCGCATCTCCACCGCCAAGGAAACCTGGTCCTCGCTGTCGGGCGGAGACGCCAACAAGATCAAGGGGGTCGGTGAGCAGTTCCATCTGGTCACCGATTCGCTGGTCAAGCTGCATCCGCCGAGCACGCCGCTGGCGGAGGCACTCAAGGCCGCGATCGAAGGAGTGGTTCGTTCGACGCGCGCGCCCGGGGCCGAGCTGGCGATGGAAGTTGCCACTGCGATCCTTTACCTCGAGGCCGCGTTCGAAGATCTCGATCCGTCCGACGCGCAGCTGGCTGACCGCACGGCCCGGCTGGCACAGCGGCTGGACGGCGTCCGCCAGGGCGGCCAGGCCCAGCCGCTGGAAACCTGGATGGAGGAGTTGTACCGGCGCGTCAGCGACCGCCAGACCATGGGCAGCGTTGTCGGTGAGCTGCGCACCACCCTGGGCGCTCTCGAAAAACTGCTCGACAACTTCTTCCGCAATCCGAAAGACAAAGGACCGCTGCGCGACGCGCCCGGCCACTTGTCGCAGATGCGTGGCGTGCTCTCGGTGCTGGGGCTCGACCAGGCCTCACAGGCTGTGCTGCGGATGCGCGAAACGATCGAGGAAATGCTGGTCGATGAAGTCGACGAAGAAAAAGCCCGCGCCGCCGGCACCTTCGACAAGCTCGGCAACAACCTGGGCGCCCTTGGCTTCCTGATCGACATGCTGAATTACCAGCCGGCGCTGGCCAAGAAGCTTTTCGTCTACGACGACCATACCGGTGAGCTCAAGCCGCTGATGGGTCGCGCGGCGCACAGTCTGGGCGACGCCGCCGCCGGCGTTTCGCTCGGCGACGACATGCTCTCGCAGGAAGTCGCGTCCGTGGTCGGCGGGGCCGCTGCCGATACTGCGCCGGCTGAGCTGAGCGCCAGGCTGGACACGCTGGCCGGGCACGCAGCCCTGGCAGGCCACACCGGAATGGCCCAGGCGGCGCGGGAAGCATCCGCGGCGGTGAATGCGAACAATCCCGCTGCCGCCGCCGCCGCCCTGACCGGACTGTCCGCTAGCATGCAGCCGGCCGCCGTGCCCGCGCCGGTTGCCGCAACGGCACCTGCGACCGAGGACCTGGACGAAGAAGACATCCGCGATATCTTTCTGGAGGAAGCGCGCGAGGTGGTGCAGAACGCCCTTGTCGCGCTCGACACGCTGGCGGCCAACCCGTCCGACCTGGCTGAACTGACCACGCTGAGGCGAGCTTTCCACACGCTCAAGGGCAGCTCGCGGATGGTGGGACTCACCGAATTCGGCGAGGCCGGCTGGGCGATGGAGCAGGTGCTCAATGCCTGGCTCGCCGAGCAAAAACCGGCCAGCGAAGATCTGCGAACGCTGGCTGCGAACGCAATGCGCGGCTTCGGTCTGTGGGTCGAAGACATTGCTGCCGGCACCGACGGTGCCTGGAAGGCGAGCCAGTTCCGGATCGCAGGGGATGCCATGCGCAGCGAGCAGCGGCTGGTGCCGCTGGTGTTCCGCACCGACAGTCCCGCCCCCGGCAGTGAAGCAGTGCCTGTCGCCTTCGAAGCGCTCGATCTGCCGTCGATCACCTCGGTGCCGCTCGATGTGGCCGTGCCGGCGCCGACCGACGTCGCGTTGCCTGACCTCAGCTTCGATGAACTCGAGCCGGCGCAAGCGGCGCCGCCCAGCACCGAAGAAATTTCCGCCGAGCAGGCCCTCGACTTCGGATTTGACTTTGGCGACGCGCCCGCCGTTGCGCCGGTGCCCCCGGCCGACATCGACGGGATCGACCTTGCGGGTCTGGCGGAGGTTTCCAGTTCGGCCCGGCGTGTCGTCGCGCCGGGCGCGCTCGACTTGCCGCAGAACAGCTTCACGCTGTCGGGGTTGATGCCCGAACTTGCTCCGCTGCCCGATTCGGCCCCCTTCGTCGAATCGGAGTCGGCGCTTGCAGACGAACAGGTGAAGGTGATCGGCAGCCTGCGCATCGGCATCCCGCTTTACAACGTGTACCTGAACGAGGCGGACGAATGGTCGCGGCGGCTGGCGATCGAAGTGTCCGAGTGGGCGCTGGAACTGAACCAGCCGATGCCCGATTCCACGGTCGGCTTGGCCCATGCCCTTGCCGGCAGCTCCGCCACGGTCGGCTTCGACGCACTGTCCGATGTCGCACGGGCCCTGGAAGGCTCGCTTGGGCACACCCAGCTGCTCGCCTACGGCACTCCAGCCCATGGGAAGGCATTTGTCGCGGCCGCTGAAGAGATTCGGCGGCTGCTGCACCAGTTCGCCGCGGGTTTCCTGAAGGAGCCGAATGCCCGCGTCACCGCCGCGTTGCAGCAGCTTGACGACATCGACGTTCCGAAGCGGGCCGAGCAGGTCGAGCGGGAGGAAATTGCGCGGAGTGGTTTTGGCAGCCTGGACGAGCCGGCGGCGGGCGCTCCGTGGCCGGCCGCTGTTTCGCCCCCGCACAGCGTGACCGCGGTTCCCGTTGCGCGTGGGCCCATCGCGCCCGCCGCCACGATGTCGATTGCGCCCTCCACTTCGGCCGGGCCGCGCAATCTCGACGACGAGCACGACGCGATCGACGTGACCGACGTGATCGATCCGGACCTGTTCCCGATCTTCGAGGAAGAGGCGGGCGAACTGCTGCCGCAACTCGGTGGTGCCTTGCGCCAATGGGTGGCGCGCCCGGACAACCGCGGCGCCCGCGACGAGGTGCTGCGCGCGTTGCACACGCTCAAGGGCAGTGCCCGTCTGGCAGGCGCGATGCGACTGGGAGAAATGTCGCACCGGATGGAATCCGAGATCGAGGAATTCGGCATCGAAGGCGTGAAGCCGTCCGACCTCGAATTGTTACTGCAGCGGCTCGATGCGATGCAAGCCAACCTCGATCAGCTGCGCGCCATCGGCGGCGCGCCGGCAGCGTCTGAAATCGCGCCGCTGGCTGGGGCCGGGCCCCAGGCGGCCGGCGCGGCCCGGGCCGAGGCGCCCGGGCCGGCAACGAGCGCCGTCGGCGCCCCTGCTGCACCACGCAACGCGATCGCGCTGCCGGCAACCAACACACTGGCGCCGATCCGGCAGGCGTCCAACCAGCAGGTCCGGGTCCGGTCGCAGCTGCTCGATCGGCTCGTCAACCAGGCGGGCGAGGTGATGATCACGCGCTCGCGACTGGAAGCCGAGCTCAAGCAACTACGGTCGTCCCTCATGGACCTGTCGGGCAACCTGGACCGCTTGCGCGGCCAGTTGCGCGACATCGAACTGCAGGCCGAGTCGCAGATGCAATCGCGGCTGGCCCAGTCGAAGGACACCGCGGCCGGGTTCGACCCGCTCGAGTTCGATCGCTTCACCCGGGTGCAGGAACTCACGCGCATGATGGCGGAATCGGTCAACGACGTGGCCACCGTGCAGCGCAACCTGCAGCGCACCGTGGAAGCGACCGAGGACGACCTGATCGCGCAGGCGCGCCAGACGCGCGAACTGCAGCGTGACTTGCTGCGCACCCGCATGGTGGAGTTCGAAGGCATTTCCGACCGGCTGTACCGCGTGGTGCGCCAGGCGTCCAAGGACGCCGGCAAGCAGGTCAAGCTCGACATCACCGGCGGCTCGATCGAAATGGACCGCGGCGTGCTCGATCGCATGACGCCCGCTTTCGAACACCTGTTGCGCAACTGCGTGGCCCACGGCGTCGAATCGCCCGAGGCCCGTGCCAAAGCCGGCAAGGAGCCGGTCGGCACCATCGTGATCGGCCTCAGCCATGAAGGCAACGACGTGTCGGTGCAGTTCGAGGACGACGGTGCCGGGCTCGACATCGCGCGCATCCGCGAAAAGGCGACCCAGCAAGGCATGATCCAGCCGGGCCAGGAGTTGAGCGACCAGGACGCGGCCAACCTGATCTTCATGCCCGGCTTCTCGACCGCGGCGCAGGTGACGGAACTGGCCGGCCGCGGGATCGGCATGGACGTGGTGCGCTCCGAAGTGAACGCGCTCGGAGGGCGCATCGAGACCCGCACCAATGCGGGCAAGGGCACCAGTTTCAAGCTGGTGCTGCCCCTCACCACCGCGGTGACGCAGGTCGTGATGATCCGCAGCGGCGCCCTCTCCATCGGCGTGCCCGCCAACATGGTCGAATTGGTCCGCCGTGCGCCGGCCAAGGAAGTGCAGCAGGCCTACAACAGCGGCAGCTACGAATTCGGCGGCGAGACGCTTCCTTTCTTCTGGTCCGGCGCCTTGCTGCAGGCGTCCCAACGCAGTACCGAGCCGCAAGGCAAGACCCTGCCGGTGGTGATCTTCCGCAGCGCCGCGCAGCGAATCGCGCTGCACGTGGACGAAGTGCTGGGCAACCAGGAAGTCGTGGTGAAAAATCTCGGGCCGCAGCTGGCCCGGCTGCCGGGGCTGGCCGGCATGACGGTGCTGGCTTCCGGCGCGGTGGTGCTCATCTACAACCCGGTGGCGCTCACGACCGTCTACGGCGAGGTGGCGCGCCGTCTCAGCGCCGACCAGGCGCAGCCTGACGTGCTGGGACACTCCGGTGCGCGCGCGCCGGTCATGACGCCCGAGGCGCCGCCGATTCCCCTGGTGCTGGTGGTCGACGATTCGATCACTGTGCGACGCGTGACGCAGCGCCTGCTGCAGCGCGAAGGCTACCGCGTGGCGCTCGCCGCCGACGGCCTGCTGGCGCTGGCGAAACTGGCCGAGGAGCTGCCGGCCGTGGTGCTGTCGGACATCGAGATGCCGCGCATGGACGGCTTCGATCTGGTGCGAAACCTGCGCGCCGATGCACGCTTGCGCGACCTCCCCGTCATCATGATCACCTCGCGAATCGCCCAGAAACACCGCGAATACGCCGCTGAATTGGGGGTCGATCATTACCTCGGCAAACCCTATGCGGAGGACGAATTGCTCGCGCTGATCGCCCGCTACACCACCCGGCAAGCACGGAGCTGACGATGCAGGACGAGCGCCGCTACGCGAGTTTCTTGACGACGGAGTAGCGCGCCAATGTGGTGGCGCGGGCCTCGTCGTGGCGCACCATCGGGAGCGGGTAGTTGTCACCTAACTTCACCCCGGCGGCGGCCAGGTCGATAGGC
>JAYUHN010000033.1:0-18714 GCA_043766965.1 Ramlibacter sp.
GGTTCCCTCGCGAACAGTTCTGGCATTATCGACGGCCTGATGAGTGTGTTCCTGTTCAAGCGCCTGATCACCCTGATCGCGACGCTGATCGGCGCTTCCGTCGTCATCTTCCTGGTCCTCGAGATTCTTCCCGGCAACGCGGCCGAAATCCTGATGGGCCCCGACGCTTCGCCAGAGGCAGTACAGGCGCTTGCCCTCAAGCTCGGCATCGACCATCCGCCGTTTGAACGCTACTGGAACTGGGTCAGCGGCATGCTGACCGGCAACCTCGGACTCAGCTACGTCTACAGCACGCCCGTGAGCGACCTGGTGCTGGAAAGGCTGTCCGTAACGGTGCCGCTTGCGCTGATGGCGATGGCGCTTACGACGGCGCTGGCGCTGGCGGCAGGCGTCTATGCGGCGGCCCGCCACAACAGGTTCGGCGACGTCGGCCTGATGGCGCTGACGCAGGTCGGCATCGCGATCCCGAACTTCTGGTTCGCCATCCTGCTGATCCTGCTGTTCTCGGTGAAGCTGGGGTGGTTCTCCGCCGGCGGCTTTGCGGGCTGGGACGAAGGAGTGCTGCAAGGATTGAAGGCGCTGCTGCTCCCGGCGATCTCGCTGGCCGTGGTGCAGGCGGCGATCCTCGCGCGCATCACCCGTTCGGCCGTGCTGGACGTGCTGCGCGAGGATTTCGTGCGCACGGCCCGCGCCAAGGGGGCCTCGCAGCGGCGCACCCTGTGGGGCCACGTGCTGCGCAACGCGCTGATCCCGGTGATTACCGTGATGGGGCTGCAGTTCGCCGAACTGCTGGCGGGCACCATCGTGGTCGAGAACGTGTTCTATCTTCCCGGGCTGGGACGGCTGATTTTCCAGTCGATCTCCAACCGCGACCTGATCGTGGTCCGCAACTGCGTCATGCTGCTGGCCGCCATGGTGGTGATCGTCAACTTCGCGGTCGACGTGCTGTATTCCGTGATCGACCCGCGGGTGAAGGCCAGCGACATATGAACGGCAACCACGCCGCCGCCGCGACGCTGGCCCAAGTCCCCAGCCTGCGCAGCCGGGCACTGGGGCATCGCAGTTTCACCGTCGGGACGATGCTCACGCTGCTGCTCATCGCCACTGCCCTGCTCTCTTTCGTGTGGACGCCCTATTCGCCGTACGAGATGGACCTGCCGGGAAAGCTGCAGCCGCCCAACATGTCGCACTGGCTGGGCACGGACCCGTTCGGGCGCGACGTCGCCTCCCTGTTGCTGATGGGCGCCCGCGCGTCGATCACGGTGGGCGTGGTTGCCGTTGGCATGGGCCTTTTGATCGGCACCGCGCTCGGCTTGCTGGCCGCGGCACGGCGCGGCTGGGTCGAAGAGCTCATCATGCGGTTGTCCGACTTCGGCTTCGCCTTTCCGGCCATCCTGTCGGCGATCATGCTCACGGCGGTGTTCGGCGCCGGCATGGTCAACGCGATCATTGCGATCGGCATCTACAACATCCCGGCATTCGCCCGCATCACCCGCGCATCGGCCAACTCGGTCTGGTCGCGCGAATTCGTGCTGGCGGCCCGAGCTTGCGGCAAGGGGACCTTCAGCATCACGATGGAGCACGTGCTTCCGAACATCATGTCCGTGCTGATCGTGCAGGCAACCATCCGCTTCGCAATTGCGATCCTGGCGGAAGCGGCCCTTTCCTATCTGGGTCTGGGCACGCAGCCGCCGCAGCCGTCCTGGGGCCGGATGCTGAGCGAGGCCCAGACCCTTTTGTTTCAGGCGCCTCTACTCGCCGTTTTCCCTGGTGCCGCCATTGCCATCGCCGTGCTGGGACTGAACCTGCTCGGCGACGGTTTGCGAGACCTGCTTGATCCGCGGCTGGCCCGGAAACGCTAGAACATGCCGCTGCTCGAAGTCCACGATCTGTCCGTTCGCCTGCAGACCCAGCGCGGCGCCGCGCTGGCCGTGCGCAACGTCAGTTTTTCGCTGGAGCGCGGCGAAACGCTCGGACTGGTCGGCGAATCCGGCTGCGGCAAATCGATCACGGCGCTGTCGCTGCTCGGGCTGTTGCCCGAGAAGGCGCAGGTCTCCGGCAGCATCCGCTTCGGCGGCGAGGAACTGGTCGGCCGCAAAGAGTCCGCGCTGTGCCGCATCCGCGGCAACCGCATCGGCATGATTTTCCAGGAGCCGATGACGGCGCTCAACCCCGTGCACAGCATCGGCCGGCAGGTGGCGGAGCCGCTGCGGCTGCACCGGGGCATGAACGCCGCTGATGCACGCAAGCAGGCGATCGATTTGCTAGACCGCGTCGGCATCCCAGATGCAGCGCGCCGCATGGACGCCTATCCGCACCAGTTTTCCGGTGGTCAGCGCCAGCGGGTCACGATCGCAATGGCGCTGGCTTGCGAACCGGACCTGCTGGTCGCGGACGAACCGACGACGGCGCTCGATGTCACCGTGCAGCGTCAGATCCTGGCGCTCATCGGCGAGCTGGTGGCCGAACGAGGGATGGCCTTGCTGCTGATCTCGCACGACCTGGGCGTCATCGCGCAGAATGTCGCCCGCATGATGGTGATGTATGGCGGCAGCGTGGTCGAGAGCGGGCCGACCGTGTCCGTTTTCGCGCACATGATGCATCCCTACACCCGGGGCTTGTTCGGCGCGAGGCCGCACCTGAACGCCGCCAGGGGCCAGCGCCTCGCCACCATCGCCGGCACTGTCCCGGAACTGGTGGATCTGCCTCCCGGCTGCCCGTTCGCGGGCCGCTGCCGCTTCACCATCCCCGATTGCCTGACTGTGGCGCCCCCGCCGGTCGAGGTGGACCCGGGCCATGACGCTCGCTGCATCCGCCTCGACGCCGTGGCCCGGGCGATGGCGCAGGAAGGGCACAAGTGAGGGACGGGACGCCACTGCTGCAGGTCGACAACCTGGTGCGCGAATACCCGATGCCGCGTGAAAAGCTGTTCGGGCCTGCGCCCAGGGTGCACGCGCTCAATGGCGTCAGCTTCCGCATCGAAGCGGGACGCAGCCTGGGCATCGTCGGTGAATCGGGATCGGGCAAGTCGACGCTGGCCCGGCTTGTCATGGCGCTCGACCATCCCACCGCCGGCACGGTGAAGCTGATGGGCCGGCACCTCCACTCCTTGCCGCCCGAAGAATTGCGGCTGGCTCGGCGCGACATGCAGATGGTGTTCCAGGACCCGTACGGCTCGCTCGATCCACGCCAGACCGTGGAACGCATCGTCGCCGAGCCGCTGGCGGCCCAGCGCACCGGCACCCGTCGCGAGCGGCGCCGACAGGCCGAAGGCGTGCTGGATTCAGTCGGCTTGCGAGCCGGTGACCTCGACAAGTATCCGCACGAATTTTCCGGCGGGCAGCGCCAGCGGATCGCCATCGCGCGGGCGCTCATCACGCGCCCGCGGCTGATCGTCGCCGACGAACCTGTCAGCGCGCTGGACGTTTCGGTGCAGGCCCAGGTGCTGAACCTGATGCAGGACCTTCAGGCCGAATTCGGCATCACCTACATGTTGATCAGCCACGACCTTGCGGTGGTGCATCATCTCTGCGAAGACGTGGCCGTGCTCTGGCAAGGCCGGATCGTTGAACAGGGCCCGCCGGAGAAGCTGTTTCGCGCAGCGGAACATCCATACACCCGCGCTCTGGTGGACGCAGTGCCAAGGCCCGAGCCGCCCCGGCATCCCGCCACGGCAGCGAAGCCGTAACCCCTCTTGCTTCCGCCCGCCAAACTCGGGGATGATGCCGACACGCCCCGGGGCGGCGAACCCCGCTCCCACCAACGTTTTTTCCCCTGGAGTTCCGGATCATGTTCAAACGACGCACCGTCCTGACCACTGCCGCGCTTGCCGCAGTGCCACTCGCGCTTTCGCAGGCGGCCCTCGCCCAGGGCAGGAAAGATTCGATCGTGCTCGGGATGGCGCTGGAGCCGGTCGGGCTGGACCCCACAGCCGCGGCCGCGTCGTCGATCGCGGAGGTCACGCAGTACAACATCTTCGAGACCCTCACCAAGATCAATGCGGACGGATCGGTGACACCGCTGCTGGCCGAACGTTGGGAGGTTTCGCCGGACCTGCGCACCTACACCTTCAAGCTGCGCAAGGGGGTGAAGTTCCAGAACGGCGAACCGTTCAATGCGCAGGCGGTGAAGTTTTCGTTCACCCGTGCCGGTGGCGAAAAGAGCACCAACAAGGACAAGCGCACCTTCTCCAGCATGGAGAGCATCGCGGCGCTGGACGATTCGACGCTGGTCATCGTCAACAAGGAGCTCGATCCGGATTTCCTGTTCCTCATGGGCCAGGCGACGGCCATCATCGTCGAGCCCAAGAGCGTCGACAGCAACGCCACCAAACCGGTGGGCACCGGCCCCTATCGGCTGGACAACTGGAGCAAGGGATCGTCGGTGACCCTTGCCAAGTGGGATGGATACCGCAACGCCCCGGCGGTGAAACTGAAGAAGGTCACGTTCCGCTTCATTTCCGACCCGGCGGCGCAGGTCGCTTCGCTGCTGGCGGGTGACGTCGACGCGTTTCCCCGCGTCACGCCGCGCAGCGTCGAGCAGTTCAAAGGCAACGCCAGGTTTCAGGTGGTGGTGAGCGGCTCGCGCGCCAAGACCATCCTGGCGATCAACAACAAGAAGAAGCCGCTGGACGATGTGCGCGTGCGACGCGCCATCGCGATGGCGATCGATCGCAACGCGGTCATCCAGGGCGCGGGGGACGGCTACGGCTCGCCGATCGGCAGTCACTACGTTCCGGGGGCGCCGGGCTACGTCGATACCACAGCCGTGAATCCGTACAACCCCGAGAAGGCCAAGGCGCTGCTGAAGGAAGCGGGCATCGCGACGCCGCTCGAACTGACGCTGACCCTGCCACCGCCGCCGTATGCGCGCCAGGGCGGCGAGGTGATCGCCGCCGAACTGGCCAAGATCGGCATCGTCGCAAAGTTGCAGAACGTCGAGTGGGCCCAGTGGCTTTCCGGCACCTACGGCGCGAAGAACTACGACCTCACGATCATTTCGCACGTCGAGCCGTTCGACCTCGGCAACTTCTCCAAGCCGGACTACTACTGGAACTACACGTCGGCGAAGTTCGACGACCTGTACAACAGGTACAAGACCGCTCCACGCGAGGCCGACCGCGTCAGGCTGATCGGGGACATCCAGCGGCTGATCGCCGAGGACAGCGTCCATGCCTTCCTCTACCAGCCGCAGTGGATCACGGTCGCCAACAAGAACGTCAAGGGACTGTGGAAGGACATGCCGGTGTTCGTCAATGACCTCGCGGCCATGTCGTGGGCCTGAAAACGCAGGTGAAGGAGCGGACCCCGCAGGCCCTGCACGAACTCTCCGCCGGCGCACTGGTCGAGGGCTACCGCCGGCGCGACATCTCGCCGGTCGAAGTGGCGCAGTCGGTGCTCGGCCACATCGAGCGCTGGGAATCGCACCTGCACGCGCTGTACCTGTTGCGCCCCGAGCTTGCGCTGAAGCAGGCCCGCGCCAGCGAGGCGCGCTGGCAGCAGGGGCAGCCGCTCGGACCGCTGGACGGCGTGCCGGTGACGGTCAAGGACAACATAGCGACCGAAGGCGACCCGATGCCTCTGGGCACCGCGGCCACGGACCTCGTGCCCGCAGCCGCCGATGCGCCGCCCGCCGCCCGCCTGAAGGAATCGGGCGCGGTCATGATCGCCAAGACGACGATGCCCGACTACGGAATGCTGTCTTCCGGACTGTCGAGTTTTCACAAGCTGGCGCGCAATCCATGGGACCGCAGCAAGACGCCAGGGGGGTCGAGTGCCGGCGCCGGCGCCGCCGCAGCCGCCGGCTACGGGCCGCTGCATCTGGGCACCGACATCGGCGGCTCGCTGCGCCTGCCGGCTGGATGGTGCGGCATCTTCACGCTCAAGCCCAGCCTCGGGCGCGTGCCGATCGATCCGCCGTACACCGGCCGCGCGGCCGGACCGATGACTCGCAGCGTCGCCGATGCGGCGCTTCTGATGCAAGTGCTGGCGCAGCCTGATCCGCGCGACAGCATGAACCTGCCCGCGCAGGAGATCGCGTGGAAGCAATTCGACCAGGGCGCAGAAAAGCTCAAGGGCCTGCGCATCGGCCTGCTGCTGGAAGCGGGTTGCGGCCTGGCGGTGGAGCCCGAGGTGAGAGCGGCGGTGGAGCAGGCAGCGCGCCTGTTCGAGCGCGCCGGCGCCCAGGTCGCGCTGATGAAGCCGTTCATGACGCAGGCGATGCTGGACGGCATGGATCACTTCTGGCGCATGCGATCGCACCTCGACATGAAGGGCCTGCCGGCGCTGCGAAAAGCTAGGGTCTTGCCGTACATCCAGCAATGGGCGGATAGCGCGGCCGGCATGACCGGCGAAGAGGTGTTCCGGGCAGCGAGCCAGTTCCACGCCACCCGAGTAGCAACGGTCAGTGCGCTGCGCGCCTTCGACTATGTGATCTCACCCACTTCGCCGGTTGCCGCTCCCGCAGCGGAATGGGCGTCACCGACCAACGATCCGCTGCGGCCGCTTGAACACATCGGCTTCACGGTGCCGTTCAACATGTCGGAGCAGCCGGCGTCCTCCATCAACTGCGGCTACACGGTCCAGGGGCTGCCGATCGGCCTGCAGATCGCGGGCCAGCGCTTCGACGATCTCGGCGTGCTGCAGGTGTCGCGCGCCTTCGAGTTGATCCGGGATGCGCAGCGGGCCTGGCCGCAGCCGCCTTCCGAAGCACTGCAGCATGTGGACTGACAGCCCGGGACGAATCACTCCCGGCCGAGGCTGCGCACCTTCTCCGTCAGGCGCTGCTGCACTGTGGGGGACACGAATTTGTCGACTTCGCCGCCCAGCATCGCGATTTCGCGCACGAAGGTGCTGCTGATGAACTGGTACTTGTCGCTGGGGGTAAGGAACACTGTCTCCACCTCGGGCATCAGGCTGCGGTTCATTCCGGCCAGCTGGAATTCATAGTCGAAGTCGGTCACCGCCCGCAGGCCCCGGACCATCGCCTTGCCGCCGCGGGCGACCACGAAGTCGCGCAGCAGTCCGGAAAAGCTTTCGACGGTGACATGCGGATAGGCGGCGGTGACGTCCTTGGCCATCTCGATCCGTTCCTGCAGGGTGAACATCAACTTTTTGTGGTGTCCGGCCGCCACCGCGACGATCACCCGGTCGAACAGCTGGATGGCACGCCGGACCACATCTTCGTGTCCGAGTGTCATCGGGTCGAAGGTGCCGGGGTAAACGACGGTCGCGCTCTGGGCCATGGTGGTGTCTCCTCGAAGGCGGGCACGGGGTGTCGCCTTGGCAGAGCGGATTATGGGCCCGCAACGGGCTGGCGGGGAGCGAGCAGATGAGCATGGACGGCACCCGCGCGCAAATGCTTCTCGAGAGTCAATCCGCAGGCGGCCAGCCGCGCGTCGTCCCAGGCGTCGGGCGCCTGCAGGTAGATATGCCCATCGCCCGAGATCGCCGGCGCCGCGGCCTTCAGCGCTGCCTCATGCAGCTTTGACTCGAACGGCGGATCGAGGAACACCAGTTCGACGCTGCCCGGGGCCAGCTGCTTGAGGACGGAAAGTCCGTTGGCACGCTGGATCGAAACGACGTGCGCGGACAGTTTTTGTTGCAGCGCCCGCAATTGCGCCACCAGTCCGGGGTCCTGCTCCACCAGCAGCACGTGGGCGGCGCCGCGCGAAGCAGCCTCCAGTCCGAGCGCGCCGGTGCCGGCAAACGCGTCCACGCAGCGCCAGCCGGTGAGGTCCTGACCCAGCCAGTTGAAGAGGGTTTCCCGTACGCGGTCCGGCGTCGGCCGCAGCCCGGGCCGGTCGGCGACCGGCAGCTTGGTGCGTTTCCACTGGCCGCCGATGATGCGGACCTCTTTGGGCAGGGGCCTGGTGGCGGGCATGCCCCGAGCTTACGTCGGCCGGGCATAAAAAAAGCGCAGTCCCGGGGCAGGGGACCGCGCTTTGTGAATCTCTTTTTCTCTCTACCTCCCCGGTTGCATGACAGCCGAGTGAGGCGATTCTTGCCCGGAAAAAAGAATCGGCAAGCCGCACCCCTGTCAAGGTTGACAGGGGTGCGGCGCTTTTTCAGCAAAATTCTTACTGCGGCGGGGTAGCGGCTGTTGCGCCGACGGTCACGACCACCATCCGGTCAGGCTGCAATTTGCGCGCAAACGCCGCCTTGATGTCGGCCACCGTCACCTTTTCAACCTGCCTGGTCCAGGTGTCCAGATAGTCCAGCGGCAGGTTGTTCCAGGCGATGTTGGCGATGTTGTCCAGCAGCTTGCGGTTGCTGTCGATGCGCAGGGCGAAGCCGCCCACCAGGTTGTCCCGGGCCGCCTCGAGCTCGGCTTCGGTCGGACCCTGGGCCACGAAAGCCTGCAGCACATCGGTCGACACCTTCACTGCCTGGGCTGTCTGGTCGGGACGAGTCTGCATGCCGATGGTGAAAGCGCCCGCATGCAAGCCCGGCGAAAAATAGCTGTAGACGCTGTAGGAAAGGCCGCGTTTCTCGCGCACCTCATGCGTCAGGCGCGACACGAACCCGCCACCCCCGAGGATGTAGTTGCCGACCGTGAGCGCGAAGAAGTCGGGGTCGGAGCGCTTGTACCCGGGCTGCCCGATCAGCACATGCGCCTGCGCCGACTGGAACGGGATCGCCTGCAGCTGCGGCGCCGCCAGCGAAGTCACGTCCTGCACCGGCTGCAACGGATCGCAGGCAGCGCCTGCGCGCTGCGGCAGGCGCGCCAGCAGGCCGTTGACCAGGGTCTCGGCCTGGGCGCGGGTCAGGTCGCCCACAATGCTGACCTTGGCGCGGCAGGGCTCCACCGAGCGCAGGTGGAAGTCGCGCATGTCCGCGACGCTGATCCGGGCCATGCTCGCCTCGGTGGTTTCGAAGCCGTAAGGATGGATGCCGTACACCGCGTGGGCAAAGGCGCGGCCGGCGATTGTCGCGGGCTTGGTGTTGGCCTCCCGGATCGAGGCGGCCATGCGCTCGCGTTCGCGCAGCCAGATCGGCTGGGGAAAGGAAGGCTCTGCCAGCTGGCGAGCCGCCAGCTGCACCGCTTTGGGCAACAGATCCGGGTAGCTGAGCGACCGCAGGGTGAAGCTCATCCGGTCGGCGCTGGCCCCCGCCCCGAAGTTGCCTCCGAGGTCGGCCCAGGCCTCGCTCAACTGGTTTTCGTCCATTGCCGGGCCGTCGCCGGCAGCGATCCCTTTGGAGGTCATGTGTGCGGTGATGCTGGCCAGACCGGCTTTGTCCGCCGGATCACGCCGGCTGCCGGCGTCGAAATCGATCTGGACGTCGACCATCGGGATGCTGTGGCTTTCGGCCAGCCATACCTTCGCGCCATTGGGCAGCGCCCATTGCTGGATCGGAACCGCGGCCTGGGCAGCCGGCGTTGCCACGAGGGCGAAAGCGCAGGCTGCGAGTGCGCACCTGGCAACAAGGAGGAAGTGGGTCATGTCGGATTCCGGGCTAGTGGCGAGCACCCGGCGGGGGCTGACGGGGTTTGCGGTTCTTGTCGATCGGTTGCGGGCGCAGGGTACCGACGGTGAGCTGGTCGTCGCCGAAGTATTTCGCCGCCACAGCCTGCACCTGGGTAGCGGTAACGGCACGCAAGCGTGCGATGAGGCGTTCGTCGGCGTCCAGCGGCAGCCCTTCGATCCAGTTGCTGCCCAGCTCGCGGGCCTGGCTCATCACCGAATCGCGCTTGTAGACCTCGCTCGCGACCCACTGGGTCTTGACCCGATTCAATTCGGTTTCAGTCACACCGTCGCTCGCGACGCGTACGACTTCGGCGCGCAATGCGGCTTCGACCTGCTCCGGCGTCTTGCCCTTGGCGGGCACGCCGTCGAGCGTGAAGGTCTGCGGCCCCCGCCCGGACAAGCCGTTGCTGGCGCCAGCGCGGTCGGCCACGCGATTCTCGCCCTGCGTCAGGGCCCGGTCCAGCCTTGCACCGCTGTAGCCATCCAGCACGGCGGACAGCACGGTGAGCGCGAGCGCGTCGTCGTTGTCGGGACTCGGCTCGAACGAAATGAGCTGTGGCACCTTGAACGCCAGCGCCACATAGGACTGGTCGGCGGGGGCCTTGAACTCCATCCGGCGCAAGCCGACCTGTTCCGGCTCGTGGCGTGGCTTGCGCGCCGGCACCGCACGGGCCGGGATGCTGCCGTAGTACTTGTCCGCCAGGCGCTTGACCTCGGCAACGTCGACGTCGCCAGCGACCACCACCGCCGCGTTGGCCGGTACATACCAGCGCTTGAAGAAATCGCGTGCGTCCTGCGGGGTCATCGACTCCAGGTCGCTCATCCATCCGACCACCGGCCGCCGGTAGGAGGACGCCACAAAGGCTTCAGCGCTGAGCGCCTCCCAGAACAGGGAGCGGGGCTGGTCCTCGGTTCGCATCCGCCGTTCTTCCTTGACCACCTCCAGTTCGCGGGTGAACTCGTCTTCGGGCCACTGGTTGTTGGCGAAGCGATCCGATTCCAGCTTCATCACGTTTTCCAGCCGGGTGGCTGGAATCTGCTGGTAATAGCCGGTGTAATCCTTGGAGGTGAAGGCGTTCTCGAGGCCCCCGAGCGCTGCGACGCGGCGCGAGAACTCGCCCGGAGGGACGGTCGCCGTGCCCTTGAACATCATGTGTTCCAGCAGGTGCGCCACGCCGGTCGTGCCATCGACCTCGTCCATGGATCCAACGCGAACCCACACCATGTGGACGGCTGTCGGGGCCCTGCGGTCGGGCTTGACGATCAACGTCATTCCATTGGCCAGGGTGAATTGCTGGGCCTTTGGAGGCGGCAGGCCCTGCGCCGAAGCGGCGGACAGGATTCCCAGCGCGAACAGAAAGCTGAAGAAATGGGTGAGCAAACGCGGCGGGGGGTGTTTCATAGAATCCTGTGATTCTAAAAAGTCCCGCAATGTTCAGTTTCTTCCGGAAAAAGCCTCCAGCCCCAACGGCGACACCGGCCCCGTCCCCGTCCCCGGCGCGCCCACCGCCCGCCACCGCAGGCAGCCTCATCGGCACGGCGCTGGTCACGCCCATGGAGATCCCGGTCCCCGCACCCGTGGCGCCCGAGCGTCAAGGCTGGATGGACAAGCTCAGCTCGGGCCTGCGCAAGACCAGCAGCAACATCGCGCAGGTCTTCACCGGCGCGCAGATCGACGACCAGCTGTACGAAGAACTGGAAAGCGCCTTGCTGCTTGCCGATGCGGGCGTCAAGGCCACGGAGTTCCTGCTGGCGGATGTCAAGCGGCGTGTCGCCGCCAGCGGCGCGACCCGCCCGGTGCAGGTGAAGAACATCCTGATCGCGTCCCTGACCGAACTGCTGCGGCCACTGGAGAAACCGCTGGTGATCGGCGAGTTCAAGCCCACCGTGATCATGGTGGCCGGCGTGAACGGAGCCGGCAAGACCACCTCCATCGGCAAGCTGACCAGGCACCTTGCCAACGAAGGGGCGTCCGTCCTGCTGGCGGCCGCGGACACCTTCCGCGCCGCTGCCCGTGAGCAGCTCGCGATCTGGGCCGACCGCAACACGGTGGAGATTGTCAGCCAGGAGGGCGGCGACCCCGCCGCCGTCAGCTTCGACGCGGTCACCGCCGGCAGGGCCCGCGGCAAGGACGTGGTGCTGGTCGATACCGCCGGGCGCCTGCCGACGCAGTTGCATTTGATGGAGGAATTGAAGAAGATCCGACGCGTGGTGCAGAAGGCCGATGCAACCGCGCCCCACGAAGTGATCCTGGTGATCGACGGCAACACGGGGCAGAACGCGCTCACGCAGGTGAAGTCCTTCGACGAGGCGCTGAAACTCACCGGCCTGATCGTGACCAAGCTCGATGGCACGGCTAAGGGCGGCGTGCTGGCCGCGATTGCGCAGGAGAAGCCGGTGCCGGTTTACTTCATCGGGGTCGGCGAAAAGCTGGAGGACCTGGAAACGTTCAGCGCTCGGGAGTTCGCCCTGGCGCTGCTGGCTTAGGGATCGCATGAAGCTTGCCAAGATCTTCTGGGCGGCGCCGTGTTCGGTCATCGGCATGGTTTTGGCCCTGCTCGTCGTGCTGTGCGGCGGCAAGGCGAGGCTTGGCGCCAGGACAGTGGAAGCGACCTTCCGTCCCTGCGAATCGGATTGCGGCAAGTTCGTCCGGTGGTTGCCCTACCGCGCCATCACGCTTGGACACGTCATTGTGGCAGTGACCGAGCCGGAGCTGAACGCGCTGCATTCGCACGAGCTGGCGCATGTCGCGCAGTACGAGCGTTGGGGCGTGCTGTTCTTCTTCGCCTATGCTGCGTCGGGTCTGTGGCAGTGGCTGCGCGGGGGCAATGCCTATCGGGACAACTACTTCGAAGTGCAGGCGCGGGCGCTGAGCGCACGGCCGCCGGAGCACCGACCGGCGGCATCCGCAACATCATCCTGACGCCCGGGCTGCGCCAAGGTTCAGCGCGACATCAGCCGGCGCGCGCCGAAGCTGAGCGCATCCACCAGTGCCACGAGAACAAGCATCGCGGCCAGTACCGAACTGGTCTCCGCCATCTGGAACAGCCCCAGGTGAAACGCCAGCATCTGGCCAAGCCCCCCTGCCCCCACGACGCCAAGGATGGCCGCGGCGCGGATGTTGTTTTCCCATCGATACAGTGTGTAGCTCAGTAGCTGCGGCAACACCTGCGGCAGGCCGGCGTAAAGAAACACGCGGCCCTCGCCGACGCCGCGCAGGCGCAAGGCGAAGCCCGGCCCCTGCGGAGCATTCTCGATGGCTTCGGAAAACAAGCGTCCAAGAACGCCTGTGGTGTGCACAGCAAGGGCGAGCGTCCCGGCCATCGGGCCGAGGCCGGCGGCGATCAGCAACAGCACGGCCCACATCAATTCCGGCACGCTGCGCAGAACGTTGAGCAGCAAGCGCGTCGGCGCGCGCCACAGCGCCCGGTCGCCCGCGTAAGTCCTGCTCGCCGGCAGTGCCAGCAGCAGGCCGAAGATCGCCGCCAGCAAGGTGCCGACCACCGACATCGCCAGCGTCTCCAGCGTCGCGGGCAACAGCTTGGCGAGAAACGCAAGCGCGACGTTCGGCTGCAGCAGTTCGGCCAGGAAGCGGCTCATGCGCGCGAGAGCGTCGGTGGAAAAGAACCGGCCCCATTGCAGGTCCAGCGACCAGAAGCTGGCGCCCACGAGCGCCGCCAGCGCGACGACCAGCCAGCAGGCGCGGCAACGCGCATCGAACAGCTGCGGCGGCAGCCGGTATACCTCGTTGGCAGCGGCGGGTGCGCGTCCTGTGTCCATCTCAGCCCAGCGCCTTGCGCAGCACCGCGCTCAGACGGTCCGTGCCCGCAACCAGCGCCACGAACACCAGCAGCATGGTGCTGACCTCGGCGCCGTTGAACATCTTCATCGACGAGTCGATCTGCTGCCCGAGGCCGCCTGCGCCGACGAATCCCAGCACCGCCGACGAGCGGATCGCGCATTCCCACCGGTACACCGTGTAGCTGGTGAGCTCCGTGGCGCTGGACGGCAGCAATGCATAGAAAAACGCCTGGACGCGGCCGGCCCCGTTGCGCAACAGCGAAGTCGTCGCGTGGGTTTCTCCACTTTCGAGAATCTCCGCGTAGACCTTGCCCAGCATGCCGCCGTAGGTCAGCGCAATCGCCAGCACGCCCGAGGTCGGGCCCAGGCCCACGACGCGCACGAACACCAGCGCCCAGATCAATTCCGGCACGCTGCGCAGAATGACCAGCACGGCGCGGACCGCGATGCGCATCAGCGCCGGCAGCTTCTCCATGCGACCGGCGAGCGCGGAGACGGACAGCACGCGGACCGAAAGCAGCGCCATCGGAACCGCGATCAGCATGGCCAGCGCGAGCCCCGCCGTGGCGATCGCCACGGTGCGCCAGGTTTCCCTCGCGACCAGCGCCAGGAACTCGGTGTCGACACGCGGTGGAAAGAAATCGGCGAGGAAGCGAAGCGTCGGCCGCAGGCTTTCAGGCGTCAGCAGGATCCACGGCTTGAATTCGGCCAGCATCAGCAGCGGCCACAGGACAACCGCAGCTGCGAGCAGCCAGAAAACACGCGCAGTCCATGCCGGGTCGCGCAGCGCCGGGGCGGATGCAGGCGCGGCAGCGCTGCTCATGGCTTCAGCGGCAGGTCATCGCGACCGGGGCCCGGATCGCGGCAGGTTTCTCGTCGTGCGCGGGCACGCCGGACTGCAATTCATCCAGGTGCTGCGCATAAAGGGCCTGCAACCGATCGGCCGTCACGGCGGCAGCTGCCAGGTCGAACACGAACGCGCCGTCGCGCAGGCCGAGGATGCGGGGGAAACTGGCCAGCGCCATCGGCACGTCGTGCATGGTGGTCACCAGCGTCGCGCCGCCCTCGCGGGCCGCGTCCGTCAGCACGGCCATCGCTTGCGCCGCGCGCGTGGGATCGAGCGCCGACAGCGGCTCGTCCACCAGCAACAGGCGCGGCTGCGCCACCAGCGCGCGCGCCAGTGCGACCCGCTGGCGCTCACCGCCGGAAAGCCGGTCAACGCGGGCAAAAAGTTTGTCGCTGACGTCGAAGCGCGCGAGAGCGGCGTCAGCCTGCGCGATGGCGGTTGGATAGAACAGACTGCGCAAGCTGTGGGCCAGGCTGATGCGCGGCAGGCGGCCGGCCAGCACCGCCGTGACGACCCGCTGCCGCGGCGGCAAGGGCGGCACCTGCGGAGCAAGAAAAAGGGTGGCGCGCAGCTGCCGCAAGTCGCGCCTGGAAAGCTTCCAGGGATCGCGCCCATCGATCTCCAACCGGCCGCTGCCGGGCTGGATCGCGCAGGCCAGCACGTGCAGCAGCGTGGTCTTGCCGGCGCCCGACGGACCGATCACCGCGACCTGTTCGCCGGCGCCGACTTGCAGGTCAAGCCCGTGCAGCGCCGGGCCGGCGCCGGAGCGGGCGGACGCATGCCGGGCCGACAGACCTTCAAGCGTGAATTTCATGCTGGTCGCATTGCCAGGTCACTTGAGCAGTCCGGCGTTGCGGGCAGCGGTCTCGATGCCCTTGTAGTTCTCGGCCTTGGTCGCAATGAAGCGCGTGGCCCGCTGCAGTTCCAGGATTTCCTTGCCTTGCGGCGTGGACGGATTGAGGTCGAGCATGGCACGCGTCAGGGTCTCGCGAAGAGGCGCGGGCATGTCCGCGTGCACCGTCCAGTTGTAGTCGAAGTAAACCGGCGTCGTGTAGAAAACCCGCACCTTGGCCGGATCCACTTTCCTGTCGGCCACGAGCTTGTCCCAGACCGAAATGTTCAAGGCGCCGGCGTCCACCTTGCCCGATGCAACGGCCGCGACGGTGGCGTCGTGCGCACCGGAATAGGCGACGCGCCTCAGGTCGCGGTCCGGATCGATGCCTGCCGCCAGCAGGTAGCTGCGCGGCATGAGGTGCCCCGAGGTGCTGGACTGCGAGCCGAAGCTGAGCGTTTTTCCCTTCAGGTCGGCAAGCGACTGGATCGCCGGCTCGGTCGTGATGAACACCGAGCGGAATTTCTCGTCCTCCTCGCGCTGCACCAGCGGGATCACCTTGCCGCCTGAGCGCTGCAGCGCCTGCACGAAGGTGAAGCCGCCGAACCAGGCCATGTCGACCTGTTTGTTGGCAAGCGTTTCGACCGCCGCGGCGTAATCCGTCACCGGGGTGAACTCGACCTTCATGTTGAGCTTGCCCTCGAGATACTTCACCAGCGGCGCCGCCTTGCGGGCCAGCTCGGTCGGCGATTCGTCGGGGATCGCCGTGATCCGAAAGACCTGCTGCGCCTGCGCAGCCGCGCCGAGGCACAGGACGGCGACGGCCAGCAGGACGCGGCGGGCGAAAGGGAACGGGCTGAAAGTGAACATGTTTTTTTCTTCGGGGTGGGTGTGTCGATTACACAGCAACTCCCCGAATCGCTCAGGCGCAGGACCGAAAGCCCGCAAAGATGTCGCTGCGGTGGGGTTCGAAAAAATTGCGATAACGCGGATGCGCCAGCCACGGCGAAGTTGCTTCGCAGCCGCCGCGCAGCACCCGGCGGCTGCCGAACCAGGGCGCGGAGTAGTCGCGGTAAGGATGGGCACTGAAGCCCGGGTAGGGCTCGAACGGCGAGGCTGTCCATTCCCACACCATGCCCCACTCGAAGCCTGGCGCAGTCGTCGCCGCGCACTCCCATTCGGCTTCGGTTGCAAGCCGCCGTCCGGCCCACCGGCACCAGGCCTCGGCTTCGAATGCGGTCAGGTGAACCGCCGCAGCTTCGACGGCGGGCGCGGTCACCTCGCGCCGCCGCAGGCCGCTTTGGCGCAGCCACTCCCATCCGGCATCCGTCCACCAGCGCCGCTGCCCGTAGCCGTCGGCAGCGACGAAGTCGTTGAAACGCGCCCAGCTGACGGGCTGGGCATCGATAGCGAACGACCCCAGTGGT
This sequence comes from Ramlibacter sp., assembly GCA_043766965.1. Taxonomy (GTDB): domain Bacteria; phylum Pseudomonadota; class Gammaproteobacteria; order Burkholderiales; family Burkholderiaceae_C; genus Ramlibacter. The sequence goes on from JAYUHN010000033.1 coordinate 16,374, forward strand.
ACCTCGTGCGCTACCAGCTCGTTGTCGAAAGCGAAGCCGTCACCATCGGCACCGAGCCGAAAATCCTGGGCAGGAATGCTGATCTCGACCGGACCGCCCCGCGCCGTCGGCTCGATCGCGATGGTGCGGCGTGGCACCTGCACACCCAGCCGCGGCGCCATGTACGTGGCGGCCTCGACGTGCATCGCTTCATGCAGCGCAACCAGCCGGTAGAAGTAGAAGGCATCGTGACCAGCGTCCAGCGGCAGCGCATCGAGCGACTGGAGCGTCTGTTCCAGCGTCGCGGCGAGGTAGGCGTGGGCCCCCTGCGCATCCGGCAACGGCAAGGTCCAGCGACTGCCGTGCTCGACGCGGCTCGAGTCGAACCACGCATCGGCATGCGTCAGCAGGGAAGGTGCGCGCTGGTGCGCCGGATCGCACCGCACGCCGAGCGCGCGCTGCCGGTTGCGTCCGATCCAGATCTCCTGGAACCAGGCCAGGTGACCCAGCTCCCACAGCGGCGGGTTGACCTCGGGCGAATAGGGCACCCGCATGCCGCCCGCGCCGAGCGCGCCAGCATAGGCATCGGCCAGTTCCAGCGTGCGGGTGCGCGTCTCGACCAATGCCTGACGCACGGCCGCCTTGCCTCCGACGCGGAGCAGCTGCGCCTTTCCCCGGGCCTTGCTATAACCGCTGAATGACTCGTTCATCGGTCGTCATCGTAAGCCCCGCCCTGGCCGCGGCGAACAATGGGAATTGGCAAACCGCACGCCGCTGGCAGGAATTCCTGGCGCCAAGCTGTCAGGTTCGAATCACGCAGGCCTGGCCCGATGCGCAGGCGCAGGACGACACGATGATGCTGGCGCTGCATGCCCGGCGCTCGGCCGCGTCGATCCAGGCCTGGGCCGATTCACGCGGCAGCGACGGCCTGGCCGTGGTGCTGACCGGAACCGACCTGTACCAGGACATCGGCCATGACCCGGCTGCGCAACGCTCGCTGCGGCTGGCGCGGCGGCTGGTGGTGCTGCAGGAACTTGGCGTTGCGGCATTGCCGCAAGAGCTGCGCGGAAAAGCCGCAGTGATCTACCAATCCACCGGGACGCAAGCTGCCTTGCCCAAGAGCTCCGACCTTCTGCGGGCCGTGATGGTCGGACATCTACGCGAGGTCAAGAGTCCGCGAACGCTGTTCGACGCGGCCCGGCTGCTTGCCGCCGACGGCGACATCCGCATCGACCACATCGGAGACGCGCTTGAACCCGCATTGGGCGAAGCGGCAAGAGCGACCGCGCGCGACTGCCCCAATTACCGCTGGCTTGGTGCCTTGCCGCATCAGGAAACCCGCGCGCACATCCGGCGCGCCCATCTGCTGATCAATGCCAGTGCCATGGAGGGCGGCGCCCATGTGGTGCTCGAGGCGGTTTGCAGTGGCACCCCTGTGCTGGCTTCCCAGATTGACGGCAACGTGGGCATGCTCGGTGCGGACTACGAGGGCTACTTCCGCCATGGCGACGCGACGGAACTGTCAGGCTTGATGCGCCGGTGCCGGCAGGGCCAGCGCAATGCCGGCGATGTCCTTGCCGGCCCGTTGCTGACGCGTCTCGGCGCACAATGCGCCCTTCGCGCGCCCCTCTTTTCCCCGGCCTCGGAGCGTGCCGCCCTGCTCCGCCTGATCGACGACCTGATGGACACCTGCCCATGAATGCCCGCCACGACAATCTCACCGTTCCCGCCGGCGAACCGCGCCTGAGTTCGCTGTCCCATGGCGGCGGTTGCGGCTGCAAGATCGCACCCGGGGTGCTGTCCGAAATCCTGAAGGGCACGGCGCGGATGCCGATCCCGGCGGAACTGCTGGTGGGCATCGAGACAGCCGACGACGCTGCCGTCTACAAGCTCAACGACGAACAGGCCCTGATCGCGACCACCGACTTCTTCATGCCGATCGTCGACGACCCGTACGATTTCGGTCGTATCGCGGCGACCAACGCCATCTCGGACGTGTACGCGATGGGCGGCAAACCGATCCTGGCGCTGGCGCTGGTCGGCATGCCGATCAACGTTCTCAGCACGGCGACGATCGGCCGGATCCTGGCGGGTGGTGAATCCATCTGCCGCGAAGCCGGGATTCCCATCGCCGGCGGCCACACGATCGACTCGGTGGAGCCGATCTATGGCCTGGTGGCCCTTGGCCTGGTGCATCCGGGCCGGGTCAAGCGCAATGCCGACGCCAGGACCGGCGACGTGCTGATCCTCGGCAAGCCGATTGGCGTCGGCGTGCTGTCGGCCGCGCTGAAGAAAGACCAGCTGGACGCGGAAGGCTACCGGCAGATGATTGCGACGACGACCCGCCTGAACACGCCGGGCC
>JAYUHN010000034.1:0-2659 GCA_043766965.1 Ramlibacter sp.
GGTTGCGCTGGCCAATATCGACGATTTCATCCGCATCATCCGCGAATCACCCACGCCACCCGTGGCCAAGGCCGAACTGATGACGCGCCCATGGGACAGCAAGCTGGTGCGCGAGATGCTCACCCGCGTGCGCACCGACGGCGGCACCGTGAATGCCGACGACTACCGTCCGGACGGCCTGGAGCGCGATTTCGGCATGGGCTCGGACGGCCTGTACCGGATCTCCGACATCCAGGCCCAGGAGATCCTGCAGATGCGCCTGCAGCGCCTGACCGGGCTGGAGCAGGACAAGATCGTCGCCGAGTACAGGGACGTGATGGGCGAGATCGAAGACCTGCTGGACATCCTGGCCAAGCCGGCGCGGGTCTCGACCATCATCGGAGAGGAGCTCGCTGCCATCAAGCAGGAGTTCGGCCAGACCAAGCTGGGCGCCCGTCGCAGCCTGGTGGAGCACAGCTCGTTCGACCTGTCGACGGAAGACCTGATCACGCCGACCGACATGGTGGTGACGCTGTCCCACAGCGGCTACATCAAGAGCCAGCCGCTGTCCGAATACCGCGCGCAAAAGCGCGGCGGCCGCGGCAAGCAGGCCACGGCGACCAAGGAAGACGACTGGATCGACCAGCTGTTCATCGCCAACACGCACGACTACATCCTGTGCTTCTCCAACCGCGGCCGGCTCTACTGGCTGAAGGTCTGGGAAGTGCCGGCCGGATCGCGCGGCTCGCGCGGGCGGCCGATCGTCAACATGTTTCCGCTGCAGGAAGGCGAGAAGATCAACGTGGTGCTGCCGCTCACCGGCGACAACCGCGTGTTTCCGGCCGACCATTTCGTGTTCATGGCCACGTCGATGGGCACTGTCAAGAAAACGGCGCTGGACGAATTCAACAACCCGCGCAAGCTCGGCATCATCGCGGTCGATCTCGACCAAGGCGACTACCTGATCGGCGCCGCGCTCACGGACGGCAAGCACGATGTGATGCTGTTCAGCGACGGCGGCAAGGCCGTCCGCTTCGACGAGAACGACGTCCGCCCGACCGGCCGCAATACTCGCGGCGTGCGCGGCATGATGCTGGACGACGGTCAGGGCGTGATCGCGATGCTGGTCGCGGAAGACGACCGGGCGGAGCGTGAAAGATCGGAGTCCACCCGCACGAGCGTGTTGACTGCCACCACCAACGGCTACGGCAAGCGCACCAGCATCACCGAATACACGCGCCACGGCCGCGGCACCAAGGGCATGATCGCCATCCAGCAAAGCGAGCGCAACGGCAAGGTGGTTGCCGCCACACTGGTCCACGCCGACGACGAGATCATGCTGATCACCGACAAGGGCGTGCTGGTGCGCACCCGGGTCAGCGAAATCCGCGAACTCGGGCGGGCGACCCAGGGGGTGACCCTGATCGGATTGGACGAGGGATCGAAGCTGAGCGGCCTGCAGCGCATCGTCGAAAACGACGCCAACACCGCCGATGCCGAAGTGGCCGAGCCCGGCGCCGAAGAACCGGACCAGGCCTGAGGGCGGGCCGGCACCGGTGCGGCTGCGACACCGCACTCCATTTTTATGAGCAAGACGACGAAAAACCTGGGCGAGCTGCGGACCGCGATCGATGAAGTCGATCGCGAGTTGCTGGCGCTGCTGAACCGCCGCGCCGGCTTCGCCAATGAAGTTGGGGAGCTGAAGCGCACCGAAGGCTCGACCGTGTTTCGTCCCGAGCGCGAAGCCCAGGTCATCCACAGCCTGCAGACGGCCAATCCGGGGCCCCTCAAAACCGACAACGTCGCAACGATCTGGCGCGAGATCATGTCCGCTTGCCGCGCGCTCGAAGCCCCGCAGCGCGTCGCGTACCTGGGCCCGGCGGGCACCTTCAGCGAACAGGCCGCCATGCAGTTTTTCGGTTCCAGCATCGAGCATGTTCCCTGCGTCAACTTCGACGAAGTGTTCCATGCGGCGACGGCGGGCACGGCGGACTTTGGTGTCGTGCCGGTGGAGAACAACAGCGAGGGCGTGGTCACGCGTTCGCTTGACCTGCTGCTGCAATCGCCCCTGCACATCGTCGGCGAGATCAGCCTGCTGGTTCGGCACCACCTGTTGCGTTTGTCGGGTTCGACGGCTGGCGTCGACGTCGTGCTGGCGCACCCGCAGGCGCTCGCCCAATGCCAGGGCTGGCTGAGCAAACACCTGCCCGACGCGGAACGGCGCGCGGTGTCCAGCAATGCCGAAGGCGCGAGGCTCGCGGCTGGCAATCCGGCCTGGGCGGGGATCGCCAGCGAACGCGCCGCGAGCGAATTCGGGTTGCACGTGGCCGTCCATGCGATCCAGGACGATGCTTTCAACCGGACCCGGTTCGCGGTCATCTGCCTGCCGCAGACGCTGCCGGCGCCGCGCGCCTCCGGCCGCGATTGCGTGAGCGTGATCGTGTCCGTGCCGAACAAGCCCGGCGCCGTGCACGACATCCTCGTGCCGCTCAAGCAGCACGGCGTGTCGATGACCCGTTTCGAATCCCGGCCGGCCCGTTCCGGCCAGTGGGAATACTATTTCTACATCGACCTGCAAGGCCACCCATCCCAGCCGCATGTGGCGGCGGCGCTGGCCGACCTGCAGTCGCTATGCGCGTTCTACAAGGTCCTTGGAACCTACCCGGTCGGCGAATGACTA
>JAYUHN010000035.1:0-18595 GCA_043766965.1 Ramlibacter sp.
TGCGCGCGGCCTTCATCGCGGTGATCGGCGGCAAGCAGGTGGCCATCCTGGCGCCCACCACGCTGCTGGCCGAGCAGCACTACCAGACCCTGGTCGACCGGTTCGGCAAGTGGCCGGTGCGCATCGCCGAGCTGTCGCGCTTTCGCTCGGCCAAGGAGATCAGAATCGCGCTCGACGGGCTGGAGGCCGGCACGGTCGACATCGTCGTCGGCACCCACAAGCTGCTGAGTCCCGACGTCAAGTACAAGCGGCTGGGCCTGCTGGTGATCGACGAAGAGCACCGTTTCGGCGTGCGCCACAAAGAGGCGATCAAGGCCATGCGCGCCGAGGTGGATGTGCTGACGCTGACCGCCACGCCGATTCCGCGCACGCTGGGCATGGCGCTGGAAGGCCTGCGCGACCTGAGCGTGATCGCCACCGCGCCGCAACGCCGGCTGGCGATCAAGACCTTCGTGCGCAGCGAGGGCAACAGCGTGATCCGCGAGGCCGTGTTGCGCGAATTGAAGCGCGGCGGCCAGGTCTACTTTCTGCACAACGACGTGGCGACGATTGGGGCCCGGCGCGACCGGCTGGTCGAGCTGGTGCCCGAAGCCCGCATCGCGATCGCCCACGGCCAGATGCCCGAGCGCGAACTCGAATCGGTGATGCGCGACTTCATCGCCCAGCGCCACAACCTGCTGTTGTGCAGCACCATCATCGAGACCGGCATCGACGTGCCCAGTGCCAACACCATCGTCATCAGCCGCGCCGACAAATTCGGGCTGGCCCAGCTGCACCAATTGCGCGGCCGCGTCGGGCGCAGCCACCACCAGGCCTACGCTTATTTGATGGTGCCGGACAAGGAAAGCCTGACCAGGCAGGCTTCGCAGCGGCTCGATGCAATCCAGCAGATGGAGGAACTCGGCTCGGGTTTCTACCTGGCGATGCACGACCTGGAAATCCGGGGCGCCGGCGAGGTGCTGGGCGAAAACCAGAGCGGCAACATGCTGGAAGTCGGTTTCCAGCTGTACAACGAGATGCTGTCCGAGGCGGTTCGCTCGCTCAAGGAAGGCAAGGAGCCGGACCTGCTCGCGCCGCTGTCCGCCACCACGGACATCAACCTGCACGCGCCCGCCCTGCTGCCCGAAAACTATTGCGGTGACGTGCACCTGCGGCTCTCGTTCTACAAGAAGCTGGCGACGGCGAAGACGACCGACCAGATCGACACGCTGCTCGAAGAGATCGTCGACCGCTTCGGGCGGCTGCCCCCGCAGGCGCAGACGCTGATCGACGTCCATCGGCTGCGGGTGCTGGCGCGCCCTTACGGCGTGGTGAAGGTGGACGCGGCTCCTGGCGTGATCCACATCACGTTCCGCGCCAATCCGCCGATCGAGGCGGCTCGGATCATCGAGCTGGTGCAGAAGAACAGGCACATCAAGCTGGCGGGCAACGAGAAGCTGCGGATCGAGCGCGAGCTGAAGGACCCGAAGGACAGGGCCCAGCTGGTGCGCGATGTCTTGCGGTCGCTGGGACAGCCCAAGCTGACAGAGCGGTCATCAGACCGCGTGTCATCCCGGGCTTGACCCGGGATCCAGACGAGAGAAGGTCTGCGCTCCCACATGGGAAAATCCAGCCATGACTGCCAGAGAAATCTCCCCCGGCCTGGTGATCCAGGGCTTCACGCCGCCGTTGGCCCTGCGGGATTTTCGGCTGATCGCCTTCGACATGGACTCGACGTTGATCAACATCGAGTGCGTCGACGAAATCGCCGCGGCCGCCGGCATGAAAGAGCAGGTCGCGGCCATCACCGAGGCCGCGATGCGCGGAGAGATCGCCGATTACAAACAGAGCCTGCGCGAGCGCGTGGCCTTGCTGAAAGGTGTGAGCGTGCAGCACATGGAAGACGTGTACGCGCGGCGGTTGCGGCTCAATCCGGGTGCGGAAACGCTGGTGCGCGCCTGCCAGGCCGCCGGTCTCAAAGTGCTGCTGGTTTCGGGTGGCTTCACCTTCTTTACCGACCGCATCCGCGACCGGCTCGGCATCGACTTCACCCGCTCCAACGTCCTGGGGATCGAACATGGCAAGCTGACGGGCAAGATGGTGGACCAGCCCTGGGGCGACATCTGCGATGGCGCCGGGAAGCGCAGCATGTTGCTCGAAACCTGCGCTGTCCTGGGCGTCGGTGCGAAGCAGTCAATCGCGATGGGCGACGGCGCCAACGACCTGCCGATGATGGCCGAAGCCGGCCTCTCGGTGGCTTACCACGCGAAGCCCACCGTGCGCGAACAGGCGATGGTGGCGATCGATTCCGGTGGCCTCGACCGCCTGCTCGAAGTGTTGCGCTAGGGTCTATTCTCCGACACGGCGAACCAGCGCCCTCGGGGCTCAAACACGCTCCAGCATCGGCCGGCCGGCCTCGACGCTGAAGGCGGCCAGCGTTTCGACTTTCGTTTCGCGACGGGTCACGTCGTCGACCACCCGCAAGCTGGTGGTGAGCCGGCCGGGAGCGAATTCGGCGACACCGTAGCCGCGCCGTTCGGCGTCCGCGAACACGAAATGCGGATTGGCCGCCAGCCGCTGCCGCACCCGCCCGTCGCTGCCGGAGCGCGACGAGATGCTGGTGCCGCAAAACTCGACTCCCAGCGATGCGCTTTCGGGTCGCCGGTAGTCCGCCTTGACGTGCCCCACCCAGTTTTCGTGCACGTCGCCGCCGAACAGCACCGCATTGGCCACCTTGTGCCGCTGCAGCGAGCGCGTCAGCCGCGAGCGGGCCGCTGCGTACCCATCCCAGCCATCGTTCCAGAACGACTGACCCGCCGCCGGCTGGAGATCGCGCGCGCCGAACAGTGTCTGCTGCGCAATGACCGACCAGCCGTCATCGCGGACCGACAGGGCCAGGTCCAGCCACTGCTCCTGCGCCGCACCCAACATCGTGCGGGCAGGGTCCTCCCAGGCCGGACAGGCCAGCGGATCGACCAGGCCCGAGCCCAGCTTGCCGCCCGGGGTGCAGGCCTGCGGATCGCGGTACTGGCGGGTATCGAGCAATCGCAACGTCGCCAGCCGGCCGAACCGATATTGCGAGTAAAGGCGCATCTCCGCCCCCGGGGCCAGCCCGGCCAGGGCCCGGGTGAGCGCCGTTGCGCGCACCGGCATGTGTTCGTAAAACGCCTGGTAGGCGGCCGCGCGCCGCGCCTGGAAATCCGGGACGGCGGGGCCGCTGTCGCCGGCTTGCAGGCCCGCATAGTCGTTCTGCACCTCATGGTCATCCCAGGTGACGATCCAGGGACAGGTTGCGTGCATGGCCTGCAGATCGGCCTCCGCCTTGTGCAGCGCGTAGCGTCCGCGGTAATCGTCGAGTGTCAGCACCCAGCCGCCGGTCGGCATCCGGACCGGTCGCGCCGCCGCCGGATACTCGTAGATGTAGTCGCCCAGGAACAGCACCGCATCGACGTTTTCCGCGCGCATATGGCGGTAAGCACTGAAGTAACCATGCTCCCAGCGCTGGCATGACGCATACGCGAGCCGCAGCTTGCTGACGATGGCGTCGGCCGCGGGCAAGGTCCGGGTGCGGCCCACCGGACTGGCGACACCCCCGGCGATGAAGCGGTAGAAGTACCAGCGATCGCTCTGCAGGCCGGGCACTTCCACATGCACGGAATGCGCAAGCTCCGGCAGTGCCGGGGCTTCACCGTGCTGCACCAGCTGGCTGAACTGCTCGTCGTGCGCCACCTCCCAACGCACCGCGACCGGCGCCGGGTCGGGCCTCGGGCCGCCGGACTCCGCCATCAAACGCGTCCACAGCACGACCGAATCGGTGGCCGGCGACCCGCTTGCAACGCCTAGTGCGAATGGGTCCCGCTCCAGCCGGGCCTGGCTCCCGGACCGGCGCGGCCACGCGAGCACCGCCGCCCCGGCTGCTGCCAGTTGCAACAGCCGGCGGCGGTCCGTCGCTAGCAAGGAGTCCATGGCAAAAGTCTATGCCCTCAAGCCGTCGCGGCTGTCGATGGCGCCGGCTGGGCCGGTGGCTACGGCAGTACGGCGGACCCGGTACAGCAGGAAGGCGACGATGGAGATGTTCAGCAGGTTCCAGCCGATCCCGTTCACGAAGGCCGCCCGGTAAGAGCCGGTGAGGTCGAACACGGCGCCCGACATCCAGCCGCCCAGCGCCATGCCGAACAGCGTGGCCATCAATACCGTGCCGACGCGCGCACCGGCTTCCCGGGGCGGAAAGTATTCGCGCACGATCAGCGCATAGGCCGGCACGATGCCGCCCTGGAACAGCCCGAACAGCGCGGAGACGACATACAGCGAGACCAGCCCGTCGAAGGGCAGGAACAACAGCAACGCGATGCCTTGCAGCACCGATCCGAGCAGCAGCGTGCGCAGGCCGCCGATGCGGTCCGAGATCCAGCCCGAGGCCAGCCGGCTCAGCACGCCCATCCCGAGCATCACCGACAACATCTCCGCGCCTCGCGCCGCGCCGAAGCCGAGGTCGCCGCAATAGGCCACGATGTGGACCTGGGGCATCGACATCGCGACGCAGCACGAAACGCCGGCGACGCACAGCAGCGCCTGCACCGTTCCGGCCGACAACCCGAGCACCAGTGGCGAGCCGCCGCCGGCCAGCACCGGCGCCGCACGGTTCGACGACGCAGCTTGCGGTTGCTGCGGCGGGCGCCGCCGCAACACCAGGGACAGCGGCAGGATCGCCAGGAAACAGAACACGCCCGTGCCGATATAGGTGGCGCGCCAGCCGGCGGCTTCGATGAAGTGCTGCATCACGGGAGGCCAGATTGCGCCGGCCACATAGTTGCCGCTCATGCACACGGCGACCGCGATGCCCCGGCGGCGCTCGAACCATTGCGAGGTGTCCGCCACCAGCGGCGCGAAGGTGGCGGACGTTCCGAGCAGGCCGACGAGCAAGCCCTGCGCCAGGCTGAATTGCCACAAGCTGGCGGCCGATCCCGCGGCGATGAAGCCGGCGCCGAGGCCCACGGCGCCCAGCAGCACCGGCACGACGACGCCGAAGCGGTCCGACAGCCGCCCCATCAGGATCCCGCCCAGCCCGAACCCGATCATCGTCAACGTGTATGGCAGCGATGCGTCGCCGCGGTCCACGCCGAAGTCCGCCTGGATCCGCGGCAACACCACCGTCACCGAGTACATGCCCGAACCGCCGATCGTCATCAGCAGCAGGGAGACGCCCAGCCGCAGCCAGGCGTAAGGGGACTCAATGTCTTGCGAAGAGGCGGCGCGGGTCATCGCCCCATTGGACACGACAAACAGAGCCCGGCCGCACGTGGGACGGCGCCGACAGCGCAGCCACGCCAAGTCCGACGGCCCACTTCCAACCTCATGCGTAAGGTCGAGCCACCAACCGAATGCGATGAAAACCGTGCCACCTGCCGCTCCCGTTCCCGCACCGCGCCATTTTTCCATGCTGCGCGGCTTCCACCTGGCGGATTTCTTTACGCTCGGAAATGCGGCCTGCGGCGTCGGCGCGGTGTTCTTCTCGATGCTGTACATGGCGAGCGGCCTGCCGTTCCACTTCTTCGCCGCGGTTGCGCTGGCACCGGCGGCGTTCGTCTTCGACGTGCTCGATGGCCGCATCGCGCGTGCCAGGCACCAGCACTCGGCGCTTGGACGCGAACTCGACTCCTTGTCCGATGTGATCTCGTTCGGCGTTGCGCCGGCAGCGCTGGGCTTCGCCGCAGGCCTGGACGGCGGCTGGGACGCGGCTGCGCTGATCTACTTCGTCTGCTGCGGCGTGAGCCGGCTGGCGCGCTACAACGTCACGGCGGAAACGCTGTCGGCGGGTACGAACAAGGTTGCGTATTTCGAGGGGACGCCGATCCCGACCAGCGTCGTGATCACCGGCATCCTGGCGCTTGCAGCCTGGCAAGACCGCCTTGGCGACGACCTCTGGGGTGGCTCGTATGCGATCGGCCCCTGGGACCTGCACCTGATGTCGCTGCTGTTCGTGCTTTCCGGCAGCCTGATGATCAGCAAGACGCTGCACATCCCCAAGCTCTAACCGGCGAAGTCGCATGCTGGCTCTGGCCGCGTCATCGCTTGGCGGGTGCGGCGGCGATCTGTTCTTCGGCGGATGAAAAGAAGGGAGTCAGCAGCCGTGCCCCGACGCCATTGCGACCGTCTGCCTGCGTGATGCGCACCACCGTGCCTTCACAGGCCAGCCAATGCTTGCGACCCCCTTCGGTGAACTGGACGCTGAGGCTCAACAGCGAGCCCAGTGGCAAGTCGACGTCGGTCTCGAAATAGACGCCGCCTGCGCTGATGTTCCGGGTCTGGGCACTGAGGCCCTCCACGTCCACGGCAAGGGCCGTGTCGAACCTCGCGGCTGTACGGTGCTCGGACCATATGGTGTCGGGAAAAAGATCGGCCATTGGGCAATCTCCACGCCGCGAGGCGGCTGGTCCACACTAGGAGCGGACTTCGGCCGAGCTCGTAGGACAGCGACGGCTTCACGGGTCGGACACCATCGCCCTGCCGGCACAACCCGTGACCGTCCGCATCAGGCGTAACGGGCGCGCGCCATCGCGACGCGTGCCGCGCCTTCCGCAGCCATTGCATCCTCGAGGGACGAGCGGCTCAGGCCCGCTTGCGGGTAGTGAATGTTCTCGTAGATTTCGGCGGCCGAAGGACACGCCTGCAGGACCGCATAGAGGCGCGCATCCGACGTGGCGACCGCAAGTTCGCTCGTCAAGTGGTTGACGACAGCGCGGTACTGCTCCGCGTCGACAGGCTGCGAGCTGCGCTCCAGCCGTTCGAGCACGCGGGCGAGCAGCACCAGGTTCCTGTTGAAGCTGACTGAATTCTTCATCCCTCCGACATTGGGCCGGCCGCGATGCGTGCAAGGTAGGCCCAGACTGGAAAGCAGGCCCAGCGCAGTCCTACCGCTTACCAGCGGCGTGGTGGCGGCGGAGGTAGCGGCAGCGGGTCGAGGTCGCTTCCGGGACGGGTCGATTCGAAGTCCTGCTCGCCCGACGGTCCGCCGCGCACCGGACGGCCGAGGGCGGCATCCCGGATGGCATAGAGCGCGCGCAGGTCGTCGAGCACTTCGTCGTCGCCCGCCCGGTCGGCCGCAGCCACGACCGGCGCGGCGGACACCGCGGTTGCCGGAGCCACCGTCGGAACCGGGGCCGCTGGCCTGGCCGGCTGCACAGGAACCGGACTCGTTGCCTGGAACGCCGGCGTTGCCGCCGCTGTCGCTGCCGGCACGGCGCGCGCCCACGTCGCCGGGTCCGGCATTGTGCTGCTGATGGCCGCTGTCAGGTTGTGGAACTGCCAGGACAGGCTGAGCAGCCAATCGTCCTTGCGCGGGTCGAAGCGGTCGATCTCCTGCATGAAGCTGGTCTGGAATGCCGGCACATACGTCAGAAGGCGGTCGGTCCCGTCGCGGACGATCAGCTGCACATGCATGCCAGTTCTCGAATCGCGGTTGAGCATGGAAATGATGCGGCACTCGATCCACGCCGATGGGATCCCGTGACGGCGCATGGAATCGCGCAGCACGACATGAATCAATTCGCGGCGCGGCGCGTTGCGCGAGCCGGTCCCGGTGGTCGACTCGCCTTCATGGAACTCGTCGGAATCGAGCGGCGCAGCAGGCGGGGGTACCGGCGCCCAGCCGAACAGCTTCTTGATCACTTGCATTGAGCGATTGTCCGCGATTCCGGCCCCGGCCCGCGCCGCCGCGCGCACCGGCGCGGGAGACTTATTGCTCGGAAACGAGGTGAGTCAGCAACCGGGCCCCGACGTTCACCCTGCTTCCGACCCGCTGGACCCGGACCACTTCGGCTTCGCAGCCCATGTGGTAGTCCTTTCCATCCATCGAGTACTGCAACGTCAGCGCGAGCTTTGCCCCCAGCCGCGGCTCGAACTCGGTCTCGAACAGGATGCCGGTTTCGCTGATGTCGTGGGTTTCGCCAAAGCCCTCCTGCATGGTGATCGGAAGCGCGATCCCGAAGCGGTCCGACAATCGCTGGTCCATTGCGCTGGCGTCGCTTTCGCTTTCCGGCGGATTGATGTGCATACAGGCCTTCCTGGTGCCGTGGCACCGACGGCAATCACCTCGTTCAAGTACGACGGTAGCCCATCAGCCGAAGGCGGGCTGTAGGACGGAGGACCAATCGGCGCACCGGTTCAAGCGGGGGTTCGAAAAACGGCCGGCGCAAACCTGCGCCGATGTTGAAACGAGCGCCCTGCGCCTCGACCCGCAGCACCTCGACCTCGCATGGCATCGGGAAATTGTGGCCGTCCAGCGCGTAGCGAACGGTCATTTTGACGATCGCGCCGACTCCTGGTACGGAACCGCGCTTTCGAAGCTGAGCCCGGTCGCGCTGAGGCCGCGGTCCACATCGATGCGTTCAGTCGCGCGCTGGTCGCCCGGCGCGACAGACATCGGGTGGACGAGAGGGACGGACACTGGCGGACACGACCCCGCCCCGCCCTGCCGCGCTAGCGGTCCTTGAGCTGGAACTTCATCCGGGTGCCGGCGAGTTCGAGCACGTCATGGTTCGACAACAGGACCGGGTCCGGGCCCAGCGCGTGGTCATTCAGGGACGGGACGGTTGTCCCGTCGAGATGCGCGACATAAAAGCCCGAGCGGCGGTGCGATACGGCAATCACCGAGACCCCGGGTTTGCCGAACGTGGTCACCGCCTTCACGACCGGCACCTCCAGGCCCATGGACGATCCGTTCAGCACCTGGAAACTGGCCTGCAACGGGGCCGGGCCCATCATCTGCGAATCGAACGCGGTGGTCTGGCCAAAGCCCGAGTCGCCCGACGCCGTGAGGTACTGGATGCGGAAATGGCCGATGGCGATCGTGTCGCCATCCTGCAGCAGCTGGCGCTGCTTGACCCGCTTGTTGTTGACGAAGGTGCCGTTAGTGCTGCCCACGTCTTCCAGGTAGACGTCGGCCAGGCCCTTGAGTTCGAATACGCAGTGGCTGCCGCTCACGACCAGATTGTCCAGGACGATGTCGTTGTCCTCCTTGCGGCCCAGCGTGGTGCGGTCCCTGGTGAGATAGACATGCTTGATTTCCACGCCTTCGACGGTTGCGATGAGTTGCGGCATGTGGTCTCCTGCTTGATCGGTGGAGGGTAGTTTCGCCGCAAAGGCAGCGGCGAGGACGTCACGGCCCGGTGAATCGCACTTCCAGCGCCGACAGAGGCGCGTCGAACCGCGCTGTCCAGACCTGGCCCGGCGCCACCGGCCAGGCGTCGGTCCAGGTGCCCGTGGTGACGACGTCGCCGGCGCGCAGGGCCGGGGCGCCGGGACAGGCCCGTAGTTCCCCGACGAAATGAAGCAGTGCGTGCAGCGGCCCGTCCAGCACGTTGGCGCCCCGTCCCTGGTCGACGGCTTCGCCCTGCTGCGTGAGCGTGACCGCTGCGGTCGCAAGCTTGCGTTCCAGGGCGGCAGCGTCGTCCGCGACCTCGCGCAGCGCGAGCTTGCGACCGACCAGCAACCTGGCGTGCAAGCCGCTGTCGGCCACGGTGTCGGCCACCTGGAACTTCCAGCCGGCCTGGTGCGACTGCACGACTTCAAAGCCGGGCGCCAGCCACTCGATGCTTTCGAACAGCCCGGACAAGCCACAACCTGGCGGCGGCTCGCAGCGCAAACCGAACACCACCTCGGGCTCGAGCCGGGGCTGGCAGGTGCTGGCCAGCGAGAGCTCGCCCTGCCCCTCGCAAAACGACAGGGTCGTGTCCCAGACCGTGCCCCAGATCGGAGCAAACACGTTGTACAGCGGCCAGATGCCCCGATTGGTGAAGCCGACCTTGTAACCGCGCGGCACTTCGCCGCGCGCCACCCGCAACTGCCGCACAGCGAGCGCCTGCTGGTAGGCGGCCGCGACGCCCAGGGGAGGCTCGGCCCCGGTCGCGGGCGGCCACAGCCGGCCGCTGTCGATGTGCGAAAGCAGGGTCTGCGGTGTCATGACGGCAGGTTACCCCAAGCGGACCGCACCGCCGCGACTACACTCCAACGCCCTGCCCCGCGCCACCTTCATGCCCCGCACTCCCGAAGCCGCCGACACTGCCACCGTGCGCACGACCTGGGTCATGCTGCTGGCGCTGTGCAGCGCCTTCACCTTGAGCCAGGCCTATCGCACGGTCGCCGCGATGATGGCGACGCAACTGCAAGGCGAATTCGCCTTGTCGCCGCAGCAGCTGGGCATCTTTGCCGCCACATTCCACTTCTCGTTCGGCGCCATGCAGCTGTTCATGGGGATCGGCATCGACCTGCACGGCGTGCGGCGCACCGTGCTTGCCGTCTTTCCGCTGGCGATCGCCGGTTCGGTGCTGTCGGCGATGGCGCCCGGCTATGGCTGGCTGGTGCTGGGACAGGTGCTGGTCGGCGTCGGCTGCGCGCCGGCGTTCCTGGTCTGCACCGTCTTCATCGCGCGGCGTTTTCCGGCCCATCGGTTTGCCGCGGTCTCCGGAGTCGCGCTCGGCATCGGCGGACTCGGCCTGCTGCTGACCGGCACGCCCCTCGCCTGGCTGGTGCACGTGCGATCCTGGCGGGCCGGATTCACGGTGCTCGCATTCGGATCGGCACTGGCCTGGCTGGCGATCTTCTGGCTGGTGCGGGAAACGCCGCCGCACGCGCACGCGGCGCACCGGGAATCGCCATGGCAGGCGCTGCGCCGCTTCGGTTCCCTGTTCGGCCAGCCGCACACGCTGGGCATCGTGGCGCTCGGCGCCGTCACCTACGCTTCCTTCATCACTCTGCGCGGCCTGTGGTTGGGGCCGTTGCTGATCGAGCGCTACGGATTTTCGCTGGTGCAAAGCGGCAATGTGGCGCTCGCGGTGTCGCTGGTCGCCCTGTTCGGTCCACCTGTGTTCGGCCGCTTCGATCCGAAAGACGCAACCCGCCGCCGGCGCTGGATTGTGGCAATGACCTTGTTGATGGCCGGCCTGTTCCTGGCGCTGGCCTGGGCCCCGTCGCCGCTGATGGGCGTCGCCGCCTGCATCGCCGTCGGCTTCCTGTGCGGCTACATCGTGCTGCAGTACGCGGATGTGCGCGCCGCCTATCCGGAAGCGCTGACCGGCCGGGCCATGGCGGTGTTCACGATGGCGATGTTCCTCGGGATCGCGCTGATGCAATGGATCACCGGCGTCGTCGCATCGCTCGCCACGGCGCATCGCATCGAGCCATTCAGCGCGGTGTTCGTCACGGTCGCCGTCTTGCTTGCCGTGGGAGCAGCCGCGTTCACCGGTCTGCCCGCCGCGCATCGCAGAGCGTGATCGACCCGGCTCGCGTATGCTGCGTTTTTTTCCGGAGAACGCATGCCGCCCCGCCTGACCGCCAGTGACTTCGACCAGGAACTGCTGATTCTTTTCGATGCCTACGTTCATGGCAACCTCGACCGTCGCGGCTTCCTCGACAAGGCGCAGAAATTCGCCAAAGCCGGCGTCACGGGCGCCGGCCTGCTGGCCGCGCTGAGTCCGGACTTCGCGGCCGGGCAACAGGTTCGCCGGGACGACCCACGGTTGATGAGCGAGCGGGTGACCATCGACTCCCCCGCCGGGAGCGGCAAGGTGGGCGGCTATCTGGTCCGGCCGGCCGGCGCCGGCGCTTCCAGGCTGCCCGCCATCCTGGTGGTCCACGAAAATCGTGGCCTCAATCCGCACATCGAGGACATCGCGCGCCGGCTCGCGCTGGACGGCTTCATGGCCTTCGCGCCCGACGCACTGACGCCGCTGGGGGGCTATCCGGGCGACGAAGAGAAAGCCATGGCCCTGTTCGCGCAGCTCGACCAGGCCAAGACCCGCGAGGACTTCCGGGCCACCGGCCTCTGGCTCGAGGCCCGCGCCGACAGCAGCGGCAAACTGGGCGCGCTCGGCTTCTGCTACGGCGGCGGCGTGATGCACTGGCTGTCGACGCAACTGCCGCAGCTGGCCGCCGGCGTCGCCTTTTACGGCAACACGCCGGACCCGGCGGAAGCCGTGCGGGTGAAGGCGCCGCTGCTGCTGCATCAGGCCGACGTCGACGAGCGCATCAACGCGGCCTGGCCGGCATACGAAGCAGCGCTGAAGGCAGCCGGCGTCAGGTATATCGCTTACCGCTACCCAGGCACCCAGCACGGCTTCAACGGCGACACCACGCCGCGCTATGACGCCGCGGCGGCAACACTGGCCTGGGAGCGCACGGTCGTTTTCTTCCGGCGCCAGTTGCAGGCTGCGCCGGCCGCTGCCGCGCCGACCGTGCGGATCCGCGGGACGGTGCAGGCGGTTTCGATCGTGCTGGGCGGCCCGCAGACCCTGACGGTGCGGCAGCGCAACGGCGAAGTGGTGCAGCTGCAGTTGCCGGCGCAGACGCCGGTCTCGGAGGTCTATCCGATCGACCTGGCCGACGTCAAGGCGGGCAGTTTCATCGGGGTCGGCGGCATGCCGCAGGCCGACGGCAGCCAGCTGGCGATCGCCGTCACCGTGTTCCCTGAATCCGCGCGCGGCTCCAACGAGGGCCACTATCCGTTCGCCTTCGCGCCCGAAAGCACCATGACCAACGCCACGGTGGCCGACGTGGCGGCCGCACCGGAAGGCCGCAAGCTGCGCCTGCGCTACACGGACGGCGAGAAGATCATCGTGGTGCCGCCAGGCGCGCCGGTGGTCACGTTCCGGCCGGCTGACCAGAGCCTGCTGGTGCGCGGCGCCAGCGTGTCGGTGACCGCACAGGAAGTCGATGGCCGCCCCACAGCGGTTCGCATCAGCGCCGGCCGCAATGGCTTCGCCCTGCCATACTGACTGCCGGCGCTGTCGCCACACCAAAGGAGTCACTCATATGAAATCCGCCACCAGCATCCTGTTGTTCGCAGCCCTTGTCAGCGGCTGCGCCATCGCCCAGACGCCCCCCGCCGGCGGCCTGATCACCGAGCACAGCATCTCACTGGCGGCGGCGATGGAACTTGCCACCGCCGGCCTGGAGCGCTGCCGCGCCGACGGCTACAAGGTCACGGTCACGGTGGTGAACCGCCACGCCCGCACGGCCGTGGTCCTGAGCGACGACGGCGTGAATCCGCACACGGTGGAAAACAGCATGCGCAAGGCCTACACCGCGTTCACCACGCGCAGCTCGACGGGCGAAATGGCCAAGCGCACCCAGCCGGGCCTGGCCGGCTTCATGCTGCTGGACCGGATCACCCCCATCGAGGGCGGCCTGCCGATCTTCGCCTCGAACAAGGAGCTGGTCGGCGCCATCGGCATCTCCGGTGCGCCGGGCGGCGAAAAGGATGCTGCCTGCGCGCAGGCAGGTCTCGACAAGATCGCGCGCAGCCTTTGACGCAACGGTGCTGATGCAGTAACGCCGGCTTTGCGCTGCCCGCGCCTGCGGCTAACGCAGCATGTCGAAGTCGAGCAGGCGCGTCGCCATCACGGTTTCGGCCAGGAAGCACAGCAAAGCCAGCAGGAAGCTCACGACGCCGAGCAGAAAACTGGCCACGGCGTAGCCGTCGATCTGCGCCGCCGTCGTCTGGCCGAGAAACAGCAGGATGATGGTGATGCCGATCAGGAGGGCGCAGGTGGTCAGCAGCGCGATGCAGCCATTGGCCAGCTGGCCGCGATGGCGAAGCTCCAGCAGTTCGAGTTGCGCCCGCCCGAGGTAACTGCTGTCGCTGGACGTGCTTGCGCGGTCTTCGACCAGGCGGGCGCGATCGATGATGCGTCCGAGGCGACCGGCCACGGCGCCGATCATTCCCGACACCGCCGTGAGCAGGAACACGGGCGCGACGGCGAGCTGGATGCCGTGCGTCACGGCGGCGGGATCGACAGGAAAAGCCATCGCCGATTATCGGCCACCCGACGCGCGCGTCGGGCCTGCGGTTATGCTGCGCAGCCGACACGCATGCACATGACCCACCACGCCACGCCCAGCAAGGAAGAGATCGCGCTGCTCGAACCTTTTGAACGGCTCGGGCTCGACCGGATCGAACTGGTGGCAACTGCCGCGCATGCGCACAAGGCCGCGGCCGAGCTCGCCCGCGCGCCGGTCTGGGGCTTCGACACCGAGTCCAAGCCGACCTTCTTCAAGGACCAGCTCTCCGAAGGGCCGCACATCGTGCAACTGGCCACCCGCGAGCGGGCCTGGATTTTCCAGTTGCATGACATGGAGTGCCGGGCCGTCGCCGCGGGCCTGCTGGCGCTGCCGGGCGTGGTGAAGGCCGGCTTCGGCCTGGGCGACGACCGCAAGCGCATCGCCGCCAAGCTCGGTGTCGAACCGGCCGACGTGCTGGAACTGAACGCGGTGTTCCGCGAACGAGGCTACCGCAAGGACATGGGGGTGAAGGGCGCGGTCGCGGTGCTGTTCGAGCGGCGCTTCATCAAATCCAAAAAAGCTTCGACATCGAACTGGGCCAATCCACAACTGACGCCGGCTCAGCTGGTCTACGCTGCCAACGATGCATGGGCCGCGATCCGCGTTTACGACGGCCTCGGATTGCGATGAGCCGCACGGCCGCCCCGAAGGCGAATACCGAAGCCTTCAGGGCGGAGAGTGGCCGGTGACACCGTGGCGCATCGCCGCCGCCGGGCTGGTATCGCTCGGTGTCGCAATGGGCATCGGCCGTTTCGCTTTCACGCCGCTGCTGCCGATGATGCTGGCCGACCGCGTGCTCGACCTGCCGACCGCGAGCTGGTTGGCCAGCGCGAACTACTTCGGCTATCTGGTCGGCGCGCTGCTGTGCACGTTCCAGCCCTGGATCTGGCGCCGCCTGGGTCAGCCGCCGGCGCCGAGGCCGACGTTGCTGGTTCGCGGTGGCCTGGTGATGACGGCCCTGCTGACGCTTGGCATGGCCTTGCAGCTGCCGGGCGGCTGGCCCCTGCTGCGCTTCCTGGCGGGGGTGACGAGCGCACTGGTGTTCGTGTACACGTCGCAGTGGTGCCTGTCGCGGCTCGCAGTCGCCGGCGTGCCGGCCATGGGGGCGCTGATCTACACCGGCCCCGGCGCAGGGATCGTGCTGAGCGGCCTGGCGGCCAGCGCCATCGTGGCGCTGGAAGGCTCGGCCGCGCTCGGCTGGCTGCTGTTCGGCCTGTTGGCGGCAGCGCTCACCGCATTGGTGTGGCCGGTGTTCCGTGACCAGCGCGATGTTCCAGCGCCGACCGCGAACACTCTCCGCACTGGACATGAAGCGCCCCGCCACGGTCGGGCCGAAATCGGGCTGCTGACACTCGCTTACGGCCTGGCAGGATTTGGCTACATCGTGACGGCGACGTTCCTGCCGGTCATTGCCCGTGAGGCATTGCCCGGCTCAGCCTGGCTGGACCTGTTCTGGCCGGTCTTTGGCGCGGGTGTGATCGCTGGCGCGCTAATCGCCTCCCGCGTTTCCGCACGCCGCAACTTGCGCCTGCTGCTCGCCGGCTGCTACGCCGTGCAGGCCGCGGGTGTCGCCGCCAGCCTGGTCAGTCCCACGCTGGCCGGTTTCGCGATCGGCAGCCTGCTGCTCGGCCTGCCGTTCACGGCAATGACCTTCTTCGCCATGCAGGAGGTGCGGCGCCTTCGCCCCCAACAGGCGCCCAGCTTCATGGGACTGCTGACGGCGACCTACGGCATCGGACAGATCCTCGGGCCACTGCTGGCCGCGGCGCTGCTGGCCCGCAGCGAAACGCCAGGCGCCGGCTTCAGCCGCTCGCTCGAGATCGCCGTTGCGGCGCTGCTGCTGGGCGGCGGCCTGTTCCTGTGGCTCGCGCGGCGCTACCCCCTGGACGAGATCTGACCCGACCGCCATCCCACTTGCTGTTATGGCAAGCACCCCAAACTACCGCACATGATTCCTTTTTCAGTTCTCGATCTTTCGCCGATCGCGCAGGGCAGCAACGCCGGCCAGTCCTTTCGCAACACGGCCGACCTGGCCCAGCACGCCGAACGCTGGGGCTATAACCGGTACTGGCTGGCGGAACACCACGGCATGCCGGGGATCGCAAGCGCCGCCACCTCGGTCCTGATCGGCCATGTGGCCGGCAAGACGGAGAAGATCCGGGTCGGCGCCGGCGGCATCATGCTGCCGAACCACTCGCCGCTGGTCATCGCCGAGCAGTTCGGAACGCTCGAGTCGCTGTATCCCGGCCGCATCGACCTCGGGCTCGGCCGCGCCCCCGGCTCGGACCAAATGACGGCGCGCGCGCTGCGCCGCAACCTGAGCTCGGATGCGGACGAATTCCCGCGCGACGTCGTGGAGCTGATGGATTTCATGACTGAGCAGCCGCAGCAACGGGTGCGGGCGGTGCCGGGAACCGGTCTCAAGGTGCCGGTCTGGATCCTCGGCTCCAGCCTGTTCGGAGCACAGCTGGCGGCGATGCTCGGCCTGCCCTACGCTTTCGCCTCGCACTTCGCGCCGGCGCAGATGATGCAGGCGATCGAGGTCTACCGCTCGACCTTCAAGCCGTCGGCGCAACTTGCCCGGCCGTACGTGATGCTTGGATTCAATGTGTTCGCGGCCGACAGCGACGAGGAAGCGGCGGTGCTCGCCACCTCGATGCAGCAGGCGTTCGTCAATCTTCGCAGCGGCCGCCCGACCCAGCTGCCCCCGCCGTTGCCCGGCTATTACGAGGGCACCGGGCCGGCGGAGCGGGCATTGCTGGACGGTGTGCTGGCATGCACCGCGATCGGTTCCCCCAACACGGTACGCGCATCGATGAAAGCGTTCATCGAGCGCACCGGCGCCAACGAACTGATGATCACTTCGCAGATGCACGGCCACCAGCACCGGCGACGCTCCTATGAGCTCACCGCCGGAGTGCGCGAATCGCTTCAGCCGGCCGCAGGCTCAGCCACGGGCGGACCTGGCGGCAGGCTTTCGTAGTAGCGGAAATCGTGGCAGCTCGCGGCCCAGTGGCGGTTGGTCGAGCGGCGGTCGCCGACACCGATCACCCGGGCGCCGCCGGCCTTGATTTTCTGCACCAGCGGCATGAAGTCGCTGTCACCGCCGACGATGACGGCGGTGTGGATTTGGGGAAAACGGGACAGGTCCTCCATCGCATCCAGGCACAACCGGATGTCGGCACCGTTCTTGGCCGTGCCGCCGGGCGGAAATAACTGGACCAGGTCCATCGCCGCCTGCAGCAGCGCGTCGCGGTAACGGCCGAAGTACTGCCAGTTGCAATAGGCGCGGTTGATCGCCAGCGGCCCGAAGCTTGCCGCCAGCTGCACCACCGCCTGCACGTCGATCAACGGCTCCTGCACCTTGAAGCGGTTGTCGTTGCGCGCATAGGGCTCGCCGTGCTGTGTTTCCCACAGGCTGGCGTGCAGGTTCTCGAAGTCCCAGTACAGGGCGACACAGCCGCTGTCGGTGCCGCTGCCTCTGCTGTCATCGGGGGGTTGGGGCATGCGCCATGCTAACCGCTGCAAAACCCCGGCCGGGCACCCGGCCGGCATCCGGTCCACAATGGTTTGTCACAAAGGAATGTCATGAGCACACGACGAAAAGCCCTGTTGGGCCTGGGCATCGGCACCAGCCTGCTGGCCGGACTACGCAACGTGTTCAGCGCCACACCGGCCGTGCCCAAGGCGAAGCTGGTGCATGAGGTGGTGCACAGCGATGCCGAGTGGCGCAAGCTGCTCACCGGCCCACAGTACAACGTGTTGCGCGAAGCGGGCACCGAACGCCCGTACAGCAGTCCGTTGAACAATGAACATCGTCCCGGCATGTTCAGCTGCGCCGGCTGCAAGCTGCCCGTGTTCTCGTCGAAAGTCAAATTCGAGAGCGGCACCGGCTGGCCCAGTTTCTGGCAGCCGCTGGCCGGGGCCGTGGACGAAGACGTCGATTCGACGCTGGGCATGAAGCGCACCGAAGTGCTGTGCCACCGCTGCGGCGGCCACCTGGGCCACGTCTTCGACGACGGCCCCAAGCCGACCGGCCTGCGCTACTGCATGAACGGCCTCGCCCTCAACTTCACCCCGGGTTCAGCATGACAGCAGACATTACCGCACGCAAATTCACCCGCACCGCGCTGCTTGCCGGTGCGACGCTGCTGGCCGGATGGGCCTGGCTGGGCACCAGCACGGCCGCCGAAAACGCGGTCGTCCTGCCGCTGCCCACCGTGGACCAACCGGCGCAGGCGGCCCGCGAGACCGCCGTCTTCGCCGGCGGCTGCTTCTGGGGCGTGCAGGCCGTCTTCCAGCACACCCAGGGCGTGCTCGGCGCGGTCTCCGGATATGCCGGCGGCGACCAGGCCAGCGCCAACTACGACCGGGTCAGTTCCGGCCGCACCGGCCATGCGGAAGCGGTGCAGGTCAGCTTCGACCCGAAGAAGATTACCTACGGCAAGCTGCTGCAGATCTATTTCTCGGTGGCGCATGACCCGACCGAGGTCAACCGCCAGGGCCCTGACTCCGGTCCGCAGTACCGCTCGGCGGTCTTCTACCAGAACGCGCAGCAGCAGCAGGTGGCGCAGCAATACATCGCGCAACTCGATGCAGCGCACCTGTTCGGCAAGAAGATCGCTACGCAGGTGGTGCCGCTGCCAGCCTTTTTTCCGGCGGAGGCCTATCACCAGGATTACGCGACCCGCAACCCGGGCTCTGCGTACATCGCTACCTTCGACCTGCCAAAGATCGCCAACCTGAAGCGGCTGTTCTCCCCGGTGTTCCGGGAAGCGCC
>JAYUHN010000036.1:0-7080 GCA_043766965.1 Ramlibacter sp.
CGCAAGCTGTCTTCCCATTGGCGGTCGAACAGCGCATGCAATGCGGCCGGCTGCACCGGATCGACAGCATCCGCACGGACGCCGGCCGTAAACAGCATGAGGACCAGCAATGCACCGATGCAGCGAAGAACGGCGCTCATGGCAGCAGCTTCCCGTCGGCGTCGATCCTGCGCACCTCGCCAAGATTCAGCTCGCGGATGCCGGCCTCCACCTTCGCCATATCCCCGACCACCACCCACGTCAGTTGCGCGGGGACAACGAGGCGGCGCGCGAGCGCATTGGCGGTATCCGGCGTCACGGCCATTGCCTTCGCCGTGAAGTCCTCGTAGTAGCTCTCGGGCAAGCGGTACTGCAGGATCGTCGAGTACGCATCGTTCAACTGGCTGCTGGTTTCGAACGCGCCCGGCAGGCCGAGCGACTCCCGCAGCTGCGCGGCCGTCAGTTCTTCCGCGGTAACCGGCCGCGCGCCGGCGAGGTCGGTGTATTCGCGGACCAGCTCCTGCAGCGCCTCCTTCGTCTTGTCGGTCTGGACCGGGGCGCGGCTGATGTAAGCGCGTTGGCCGCGTGCCGGGCTCACGTCGCTGCGCACGCCGTACGACCAGTGCTTGTCCTCGCGCAGATTCATGTTCAGGCGCGAGCTGAAGGAGCCGCCGAACACCGCGTTGAGAACCTGCAGCGGAATCGCCTCGGGCGAGTTGGTCGGAGGCGCGAGCTGGGCGGCGTAGATCACGCTCTGCTGCGAGCCAGGGCGGTCCATCAGGTACACCACCGGCTGGGCGGCAGGCCGCACTTCGGCGAAAGTTTTGGCGGGCACGGGGCCGGGCTTCCATTGCGAGAAAGTTTTCTCGAGCAGCGGCGTCAGTTCCGCCAGCGTGGTGTCGCCGACGACCAGCAGCGTCGCATTGTTGGGCCGGAACCAGGTGCTGTGGTAACTGGCGGCGTCGTCCCGCGTCATGCGGGCGACCGCGGCCTCGGTACCGGCCGGGAGACGCGCATACGGGTGGCCTTTGCCGTACAGGATCGCGGGCAACACCCGCACCGCCATCGTCTGCGGGTTCGACTTCTCGCGCTGGATCGCCGCGATCTGGTCCTTCTGCACGCGCGCGAACTGCGCCTGCGCGAACGTCGGGTGCAGCAGCATGTCGGAGTAGATGTCGAGCGCCTGCGGCAGCGTGGCCTTGAGCGCGTTCATGGTCACGAAGGCGCTGTCCAGGCTGGCGCCGGTGCTGAATGTCGCGCCGATCGCCTCCATCTCCGCGGCGGCCTGCAGCGCAGTGCGGCGTGCGGTTCCTTCCTCGAGCATCCGCAACGTCAGGCTGGAGAGGCCGGGCAGCTCGTTCGAATCGGAGGCATAGCCACTGTCGACGAGCATCGACATGTTGACGACGGGCGCCGAATGGCGCTCCACCACCGCAACCGTGAGTCCATTGGACAGGGTCGCTTTGCGCATCGGTGGCAAGCGCAGGGTCTCGGGCTTTCCGGACTCCGGGCCTTTGCTGCGATCGAGCGTGGCTGCCGTGGTCGAGCCAATCGGGAACGGCTGCACTTCGAGCACGTAGTCGCCATCGCTCAGCCACTCTGCCATTGCCTGTTTGACCTTCGCCGGCGTTGCCGCCCTGATCCGCGCGAGGTCGTCCTTGTAGCAGTCCGGGTTCCCGGTATAGGTCATGCAGCCGGCCAGCAAGTCGCTTTTGCCGCCGAAGCCGCCGACACGCTCGGTCAGGCGGGCGTAGCGCGCCAGGATCACGGTCCGGGCGCGCTGCAGTTCCGCTTCCGACGGGCCGGTCCGCATGAACCCATGCAGTTCATCGTCCGCAGCCTGCTCCAGCTTCGCGACATCCGAGCCTGGACGCGCCGTGAGAACCAGCTCGAACTGGCCCGCAATCTCCCCCCCTGCGTTGCCGGCAGTCGCGCTGGTGGCGAGCTGGTCCTGCACCACCAGCCGCTGGTACAAGCGCGACGACTTGCCGCCGCCCAGAACCTGGGCCGCCACCTCGAGCAGGGCACTGGTCGCAGTGTGGGCGCCGGGTACGTTCCAGACCCGGTACAGGCGGGCCTGCGGCACACGGTCCTGGACGGTGTCACGCTGGGTGCCGCTGCGCTTGGCGATCCAGGCCTGGCGTTTGGCGAGCGGCGGGCCGGGCGGGATATCGCCGTAGTACTTCTCGACTTTCTGCCGCGCGGTTTCCGGCGTGACGTCGCCGGCCAGCACCAGCGTCACGTTGTTCGGGCCGTAGTGGAGCTTGAACCATTCCTGGACATCAGCCATCGATGCCGCCTCCAGATCCTTCATCGAGCCGATGGTGGTCCACGAATACGGGTGCCCGGGGGGGTAGGTGTTTTCGGCGAGCAGCTGGCGCGTGACGCCATACGGCAGGTTCTCGCCCTGGCGCTTTTCGTTCTGGACCACACCGCGCTGCAGATCGAGTTTCTTCTGGTCCAGTACGCCCAGGAAATGCCCCATGCGGTCGCTTTCGGCGAACAGGGCGTAATCCAGCATCGAGGTCGGCACATTCTGGAAGTAGTTGGTGCGATCCGGGTTTGTGGTGCCGTTGAGGCTCGTGGCGCCAATGCCGCTCATCGCCGACAGGTAGACCTTTTCGAAGTTTTCGCTGCCACTGAACATCAAGTGCTCGAACAGGTGGGCGAAGCCGGTCTTGCCGACGCTCTCGTTTTTCGAGCCCACGTGGTACCAGGTGTTGACGGCTACCACCGGCAGCTTGTGGTCTTCATGGACCAGCAGGGTCAGCCCGTTCTTCAGCACGTACTTCGTGTACGGGATGTCAGGAATCGCGATGTCGCCGGGTTGCTGGGCGTGAGCGCAGACGGATCCGAGCGCGACCCAGAGAGACAGGACCGCGACGCGGCAGGCAGGCAGTTTCATGTTGTTTTCAAGTGGCGACCCGGTAGCCACGTGGAATCGCCGCAAGCAGCTGCTGGGTATACGGATGGCGCGGATTGGCGTAGATCTCGTCGGCGCTGCCGCGCTCGACAATTTCGCCGCGGTTCATCACCAGGATGTTGTCGGCCATGTACTTCACGACCGCCAGGTCGTGGCTGATGAACAGGTAGGTCAGGCCGAATTCATCCTGCAGGTCCAGCAGCAGGTTCAGCACCGTGGCCTGCACGCTGACATCGAGCGCGCTCACGCTCTCATCGCAGATGATGACTTCGGGCTGCATCGTGAGGCAGCGCGCGATGGCGATGCGTTGCCGCTGGCCGCCGGAAAACTCATGGGGATACTTGCCGAAGGACTGCGCGGGCAAGCCGACCCGATCGAGCCAGTTCAGCGCCAGCCTCGCTCGCTCGTCGTCGGTGGCGCCGATGCCGTGGATGCGCATCGGCTCGGCGAGAATCTGGCCGACAGTGAAGCGCGGGTTCAGGCTGGCGTATGGGTTCTGGAAAATGATCTGGATCCGCTTGCGGAAGGCGCGCAGTTGCGACGGCCCCAGGGCGGCGAGGTCGGTGCCCTGGAACAGGATCCGCCCGCTGCTGCTGTCGGTCAACCGCATCAGCATCATGCCGACCGTCGTTTTGCCCGAGCCCGATTCGCCGACCAGACCGAGCGTGCGGCCCTTGAACATGGAGAAGGCCGCCGGCTTCACCGCTTCGATCGCTTTGCGGCGGAACAGTCCCTCCTTCAAGCGGTACGTCTTGCTCAGGCCTTCGACTTCGATCAGCGCCGCTCCCTCCTGCGGCCGGGCCTTGCGCTGCGCGCCGCTCACCGGCCGGTTATTCACGATGTCGTCGATGACCGGCAGCCGCCGCGGCCGGGTGTCCAGGCGCGGCCGGCAGGCCAGCAGCGCCCGCGTGTAGGCATCCTTGGGCGCGCCAAAAATGTCGGCGACGGCGCCTGCCTCGCGCACCTCGCCCTGCCGCATCACCACCACATGGCTGGCGATTTCGCCGACCAGCCCGAGGTCGTGGCTGATGAACAGCATGCTCATTTTCTGGCGCTCCTGCAGGCGCGCCAGCAGGTCCACGATCTGCCGCTGCACCGTGACGTCCAGCGCGGTGGTCGGCTCGTCGGCGATGAGCAATTTGGGTTCGCACGCGACCGCCATCGCGATCATCACGCGCTGCTGCTGGCCGCCCGACAGTTCGTGCGGATAGGCGTCAAGCCGCGCCCGCGGTTCCGGGATGCCGACCTCGTTGAACAGGTCGAGCGTGCGCGCCCGGGCTTGGCGCGTGGACAGGGGGGTGTGCACGCGCAGCACCTCCGCAATCTGCTCGCCGACGGTGAACACCGGATTGAGTGAACTCATCGGCTCCTGGAACACCACCGATATTTCCTTGCCGCGAAGCCGTCGCATCTCTTCGGCGCCCGCCTGCAGCAGGTCTCGCCCCTCGTAGAGGATGCGACTTCCGGGCCCGACGATGGCGTTGTCCGGCAGCAGCCGAACGATGCTCATCGCGCTCACGCTCTTGCCGCTGCCCGACTCGCCGACCAGGGCGACAGTGGTGTTGGCCGGAACGTCGAAGCTGATGCCCCGTACCGCCTCGTGTTGCTCGGCGCCCAAGCGGAATGCGACACGCAGGTCACGGACTTCGATCAGTGGATTCATGGGCCTTGCCTGCTAGCGCAGTTTCGGGTCGAGCGCATCGCGAAGCGCGTCGGTCAGCAGCGCGAATGCGGTCACGAAGGTCGCCATGAACACGGTGGCTGCGGTCAGCTGCCACCACTTGCCCAGCACCAGTTCGGTCTGCGCTTCCGCCAGCATCGTGCCCCAGCTCACCATATCGATCGGCACTCCCAGCCCCAGAAACGACAGGATCACTTCGGCCTTGATGAAGCCCACGACGTGCAGGCTCAACTGCA
Organism: Ramlibacter sp.; assembly: GCA_043766965.1. Taxonomy (GTDB): domain Bacteria; phylum Pseudomonadota; class Gammaproteobacteria; order Burkholderiales; family Burkholderiaceae_C; genus Ramlibacter. The sequence continues at coordinate 4,820 of JAYUHN010000036.1, forward strand.
CCAGCACGACGTGGCTGATGTTGGGCAGGATGTGGCCGAACATCCTCGCCATGTGTCCCGCCCCGATCGCTTCGGCGGCGCGCACGTATTCACGCGAGCGGTGCTTGATGTACTCGGCACGCACCAGCCGGTAGATTCCGGTCCAGCCCACGGCGCCCAGAATGATGACCACCGGTGTGATGCCGTTGGCGAAGGTCTTGGCCAGCGGCCCTGACTTGAACACCGCGGCCAGCGCGAAGATCAACAGGATGTACGGGACCGAGGTGAAGACGTTGTAAACCCACTCCAGAAAATCCCCCAGCTTGCCGCCGAAGTAGCCGCCCAGGGCGCCCAGCACGGTTCCGATCAGGGTGGCGAGGAAAGCCGCCGCGATGCCCACCAGGATCGACACCTGCGCGCCCTTGATCGTCTTGGAGAGCACGTCACGCCCGATCCGGTCGGCGCCGAAAGTCAAGGTCGGCGACGGCGTCGTGACCACTGTCTTGACCTTGTCGGCACGGGCCTGCCATTCGGCATAGCGCGGCGCCAGCGGATCGACGTCGGAAAGATCGATGTTGGGCAGGGCCTTGGCTTGCGCCACCTCGGCCACCTTCTGCGGCGCTCCGACGAAAGTGGGAGGCGCGAACGGCTCGCCGACCTCGCGCTGCCAGTCGGCGCCGACGACGCCTAACTGCGCAAGCAGCACCAGCAGCAAGAATACGGCGACCACCCAGAGCGACACCATGCCGACCCGGTCGGTCCGAAGCCGGGCCCACGCCTGGGCCCAGACGCCGGGCGAGCGCGGCAACGCCGCGAGAACGGGCGCTGTAACGTGCCCGGCAGGAGCCCCGGCAAGCTCGGGCACGGCGCTCACTTGAGGACCACCCGCGGATCGACGAACTTGTACAGCACGTCGGTGACGAGGTTGATCACCATCGTCAGCGCGGCGAGAGAGATGGTCACCGCCTGGATCACCGGGTAGTCGCTGCGCCCGACCGCCTGGTAGACCTCGCGGCCCAGCCCGGGGACCGAGAAGAACACCTCGATCAGGAAGGCGCCGATGAACACGCCGGGCAACTGCGTTGCCACGTTGGTCAGGATCGGGATCATCGCGTTACGCAGCACATGCTTGAACAGGATCGTCTTCTCGGGAACGCCCTTGGCGCGTGCGGTGCGGACGTAGTCCTGGCCGATCTCGTCGAGAAAGAAACTGCGATACAGGCGCGTGCCCGGCGCCAGGCTGACCAGGACGGCCAGCAACACCGGCAGCGGCGCGTACACCGTCAGGTTGGTCCAGAGGCTGTGGCTCCATCCCTGAACCGGAAACAGACCGAGCCGGAAGGCGAACAGGTACTGTCCGATGATCACGTAGACCAGAAAGCTGATCGAGAGCGCGATGGTGGAAATCACCATGACAAGCCGGTCGGTCAGGCTGCCGCGGACATAGGCGACGGCCATTCCGGCCACGATCGACAGCACCAACTCCAGCACCAGGATCGGCACCATGATCGTCAGCGTGGCCGGCAGCCGGGTTCGAAAGATGCTGGAGATCGCTTCGTTGGTGGCCCAGCTGCGCCCCCAGTCGAAGGTGGCTACTTTCACCGCGAACAGCCAGAGCTGGTCCCAGACCGGCCGGTTCAAGCCGAGCTCGGTGCGGATCGATTCCACCTGTTCGGCGGTCGCGTGGAGCCCGCCCAGGATCTCCGCCGGGTCGCCGCCAAAGTAAGTGAACAGCAGGAACACCAGCAGGATCACTCCCGCCAGGGTCGGGACCATCTGCAGGATCCGCCGCAGGATGTAGGAAAGCATCGAAGTCCTCACGAGCCGCGGCTGGCGGATCGCAATTTAAGGGAAACCGCTCGTGGCGGCACGCAAGGCGCAGATTATGCTTGGCGCCTTCGCGATTTAGAACTGGTGTTTTCAAGAATGACGAAACGATTCTGGGCATGGGCCACAAGCCTGTGCCTGGCCGTCGGCGCCACCGCGTTTGCAGCCACGCCTCCCGCCACTCCGCAGCCCGAAAAGGTCCTGCGCTACGCCTTTCCCGTGGCTGAAACCGGGATGGACCCGGCCCAGCTGTCGGACCTGTATTCCCGGATCATTGTGGCCAACATGTTTGACTCGCTGTACGGCTACGACTACCTGATGCGTCCGGCGCGCGTCAGGCCCATGCTGGCCGACGGCATGCCCCAGAACTCGCCGGACTTCCGCACCTTCACCGTCCGTCTGCGGCACGGCATCCTGTTCGCGGACGATCCGGCATTCGGTGGCAAAAAGCGGGA
>JAYUHN010000037.1:0-2643 GCA_043766965.1 Ramlibacter sp.
GCTCGCCCCAGCTGCGGACCAGCACGTTGCTGTTTTCATCGGCCCCGACCGGCACGCTTTCGTGCGGCAGGTTCGGCACGGCGAGCACCAAGGCCTGCAACTCCGGCTGGATCTGCTCCAGCCGCGCGGCCGAGCGATCGAGCTCGGTCTTGAGAGCGGCGACTTGCGCCATCACGGCCTCGACCGGCTCGCCCTTGCCTTTGAGCTGGCCGATCTGTTTCGATAGCTGGTTTCGCTGCGCCTGCAGCTCCTCGGTCCGGCTCTGGATGGTTTTGCGCTCCGCTTCCAGCGCGGTGAAGGCGGCGACATCGAGAAAGCCCTGCGGCTTCCTGCGGGTCTCCAGCCGCGCCACGACCGACGCAAGGTCTTTTCTGAGCAGGGTGATGTCCAACATCGCCCCATTTTATCGGGCGCTGTCGGACCAGCCTCAGGCCAGCGTCGCCGGGTCCAGGTTGGCGCCGCATAGCACCAGGCAGACGCGCTCACCCTCACTTGGCCGATAGGTCCCGGTCTGCAGCGCCGCGAGGCCGAGCGCGGCTGCGGGCTCCACCGCCAGTTTCAGCTGCTTCCACAGCGTCAGTTGCGCGTGGCGGATGGCGGCGTCGGGCAACAACAGCGACTGCTTCACGTGGCGCTGCGTCACCTCCCAGGCAATGGCGCCGATCCGCCGAGCACCGAGCGAATCGGCCGCGATGCCGCTCACCGCGACGTCGACCGGCACGCACTGTCTGCGCGCTTCGAACAGCGTTGGCGCCAGTTCCGGCTCGAGCGCGACCACACGCGTGCGCTGCTCGAACCAGGCCGCGATTCCGGCGATCAGCCCGCCGCCGCCGACGCTTACCAGAACGCTGTCAGGCACACCGCCCTGCGCCTCGATTTCCAGCGCCAGCGTCCCGGCGCCGGCGACCACCTCCGGCTGGTCGTAGGCGTGGGTCATGAGCGCGCCGGTCTGCTGCTGGCGCACCACGCATGCCTGCAATGCGTCGGAATAGACAGCGCCGGTGACCACCACATCGGCGCCCAGCTCGCGCAGTTTCGCCTGTTTGGCGGCGCTTGAAACCGTCGGCAGGAACACTTCGCACTTCACGCCCAGCGCCCGGGCCGCCGCAGCGGTGGCGATGCCTGCGTTGCCGCCGGAAGCGACGATGACGCCGCTGGCCGGAATCTCGTTGGCCAGCAAGCGGTTCATCATTCCCCTCGCCTTGAAGCTGCCGCCGGCCTGCAGCTGTTCCAGCTTGAGCCAGACCTCCGCGCCAGCCAGCCCCAATGCGGCGGCAGGCAGCTTCCACAGGGGAGTTTCAAGCACAAACGGCGGGGACAGGGCCCGTAGCCGCTGCGCCGCTGCTTCGATCCCTGCGCGATTCACTCCTGCGGCTCCGGTGCGTCGTAGGCGTCCTCGCGCAGGGGCGGCCCCTGGTGCAGGCGCGACCCGTCGCGGACCCGCGATCCCTCGGGCAGCTTCAGTCCCTTGGGCAGCGGGAATTTCACCGTCTCCCGGACCCCGTCCATCTTTCGGACCGACACCGCGCCGTAGGACCGGATGCGGTCGATCACCTCTTTCACCAGCAGCTCGGGCGCGGAGGCGCCGGCCGTGAGGCCGACCCGCGGTTTGCCTTCCAGCCACTGCGGCTGCAGTTCATCCGGGCTGTCGACCATGTAGCTGTCCACTCCCAGCTTGCGCGCGAGCTCGGCCAGCCGGTTGCTGTTGGAGCTGGTGGGGCTGCCCACGACGATGACGACGTCCACCTTCGGCGACAGGAGCTTCACCGCATCCTGCCGGTTCTGGGTGGCGTAGCAGATGTCCTGGTGCTTCGGCTCGCGCACCAGCGGAAAGCGCCGCCGCACCGCGGCGCTGATTTCGGATGCATCGTCCACCGAGAGCGTGGTCTGCGTCACGACCGCCAGCCGCTCGGTCTGCAACGGCTGCACCAGCGCGACGTCGGCCACGTCTTCGACCAGATGGATGCCGCCTTGCAACTGGCCCATCGTGCCTTCGACCTCGGGATGGCCTTTGTGGCCGATCATGATGAATTCGTAGCCTTCACGGGCCAGCTTGGCCACTTCCACGTGCACCTTGGTGACCAGCGGGCAGGTGGCGTCGAAGACGTCGAAGCCGCGGGCCTGCGCCTCCGCCTGCACCGCCTTGCTGACGCCGTGCGCGGAAAACACCAGCGTCGAACCTGGCGGCACTTCGGACAGGTCTTCGATGAAGATCGCGCCTTTCGCCTTCAGGTCGTTCACCACGAACGTGTTGTGCACGATCTCGTGGCGCACGTAGATGGGGGCGCCGAATTTGAGCAGGGCGCGTTCGACAATCTCGATCGCGCGGTCGACCCCGGCGCAGAAGCCCCGGGGCTCCGCGAGGATCACTTCCTGTGGAACCGATCGGGTGTCGCTCATAGCACTCCGATCAGATGCACCTGGAAGGTCACCGGCTGGCTGGCGAGCGGATGGTTGAAGTCGAACAGCACAGCATCGGCCTTGCTGGCGCCATCGGCTTCCCTGCCGACCTGCTGCACCGCGCCGGCATAACTGCCCAGGCCGTCCGGTGTGGGGAACTGCACCACGTCACCTGGCTGGTACTGCTCGTTCGGAGCGCCGAGTTCGTCGAGCAGCCGCCGCGCCACCCATTGCACCATCTCC
>JAYUHN010000038.1:0-7057 GCA_043766965.1 Ramlibacter sp.
CGACGACTCGGCGCTTGAACCGGGCTTCGATGCGGACTGCGCCGCGGTGTTGACAGCCGCGGCCGCCCGCATGCCGGTGTTTCTGATGCACGGAAACCGGGACTTCCTGATCGGGCCGGCACTGATGCGCTCCACCGGCGCGACTCTGCTCGACGACCCCACAGTGTTCACCTTGCTCGGGCAGCGCTGGCTGCTCACGCACGGGGACGCGCTCTGTCTCGCGGACGGCGATTACCAGGCTTTTCGGGCCAAGGTCCGTTCGGCGGATTGGCAGCGCGATTTCCTGGCCCGGCCGCTGGCCCAGCGCAAGGCGATCGCAAATGGCTTGCGCGATGAAAGCGAAGCGCGCAAGCGCTCAGGCACGTCCAACGCCGATGTCGATGTCGATGTCGATGCCGCAGCCGCCACCGCATGGCTGCAAGCAGCCGCCGCGACGCGGATGATCCACGGCCACACCCACCGGCCGGCCGACCACGAGCTGGCGCCCGGCCTGCACCGCCTGGTTCTGAGCGACTGGGACGCGGCAGCGGCCGCCCCTCGCGTGCAGGTGCTTCGCATCGGCGATGCCGGACCCGCACGCATTGCGCTGGCCTGATGTTCGGCTGGCTGCGCCGGGGTGCATCCGGACGCCCGATTCCCGATCCGCTCTGGGCCGCGGTGCTCACCCGCTACCCGTTTCTCGCTGCCCGGCCCGAGGGCGAACGGGCGCGCTTGCGCCAGCTTGCAGGGCAATTTTTGGCTGGCAAGGAATTCCACGGCGCGCAGGGCTTCGTCATCACCGATGAAGTCGCGCTGTCGATTGCGGCGCAGGCGGTGTTGCCGGTGCTCAATCTCGGCCTGAAGTGGTATGACGATTTCGTCGGCATCGTGGTGCACAGTGAACAGGTGCGGGCGCGCCGGACCACGACCGACGAAACCGGCGTGGTGCATCAGTGGGACGAAGTGCTGGCCGGCGAGGCGATGGAGCGCGGACCGGTCATGCTCAGCTGGCGCGATGTCGCCGATAGCGGCGCGACGGCGCAGCAAGGCTACAACGTCGTGATCCACGAGTTCGCGCACAAGATCGACATGCGCGACGGCCAGCCGGATGGCTGCCCGCCCCTGCCCTCGGCAGCAGCCCGTCGGGCCTGGCTGGCCACCCTGCAGGCGGAGTACGAAGCGTTCCGGGAAAAGGTCATCGTCGCCGAGCGTTTTGGCGGCGAGGCTCAGTGGCTGGACGCCTACGGCGCAAGCGCGATCGACGAATTCTTCGCCGTCGCATGCGAGGCTTATTTCGTCAACCGCGATCGGTTCAGCGTCGAATTTCCCGCCCTGGTGCAGTTGTTCGACCCCTTCTTCCGGATCCGCAAGCGCGCCTGACCCGCTGCTGGACGCTCGGGCGATCAGCTCCGGAACAGGATCTTCAGCACGGTCTGCAGACGGCGCGCGACGGACGGTTCATGGGCGGTCGACAGAACCTTCGCCGTGTCCTGCCCCCAGGTCTGCGCAGGCGACGCTTCGGCGCGTCGCGTCAGCAGCTGCAGTTGCAGCAGCCGGCGGGCGTTCAGGTGTTCAGCCGGCGTCGGCGCCTCGGCGGCGATTTCCAGCCGCAGCAACGCTTCCGCCGCCGAGTCCGAGGGAGCCGCGGCCACGGCCTGCGACCAGCTGCTGCGCACGGGGCCCGAGACCGCCTTGCCCAGCTCCTGCAGGCTGGGCACCAGCTCGCCGGAGCGCTGCTCCCATGCGGTCATCAACTGCGTCAACGCCTCGCCATGCGCTTGCGCGGCCAGTTTCTTCAACGCGCTCTGCGCATGTTCCAGCGCCTCGCGCTGGGCGCGGAAGGCGACGTCGCCCAATCGGGGACCACGGTCCTCGAAGGTCGGCCGATCGCCGGAACGTCCGTCACCGCGCGGTCCGCGGTCATCGCGGCGCTCGCCGAAGCGTCCGCCGGCACCTGGACCGGATCCCTTTCGATCGCCGAATTTGCCCCCGCGGCCTGGAACCATCGGCTCAGCCCGCTTCATTCCCGGACGGTCGTCGCCGCGCATGGCGACCACCGGCTTGGGCGCCGGCTTGGCGACGGCGGGCGGTAACGCTACCGGAGCTGAACCCTGCTCGCCCCCTGGCTCCGAGCCCCCAACCGGTGGCAGGGAATCCGAGACCGCGGCCGGCTCCGTCCCGGTATCGGTCGGTGCGTCAACCGCGGCAGTCGTGGTGACAGCTCCAGCCATTCCAACATCCCGGGCCCGCGTATTGGCGGCTTCGTCAGCGCGCGCGACAGCCGCAACCGCTTGCGCCTGGCCACGCAATGCGGCCTCCAGGGCCGCCATCGCGGTTCGAATTTTCTGGGCCTCGCCCGTGGCATTGGCCGCTTCCAGCGCCTTCGACGCTTCCAGCACGATGCGGTCGCGATCGCTCAGCTGCTCCGCGGCCTTGTCCCGCTCTTCGCTCTTGCGGTTGAACGCTTCGTCGATCGGCTGGCGGAAAGCGTCCCACAATTTCTGTTCATGCTTGCGGTCCAGCGGCACGGTTTGCGCCTCGGCCTGCCACCGCTGCTGCAGCGCCTTCACCGCGTCGATGCGAAGCTGGGCCTGTGCTCCTAGCGCGCGCGCTTCATCGATCATTGCGTGCCGCCGCTCGAGACTCTGTTTCTGAAGCGCCTCGAGTGGCGCCGCGGCGGCCTGGATCGCCTCCTTCCACAGCGGTTGCAGCTCGGCGAACGCCTTTTCGCTCAAGTGCCCGGCGTCGCGCCAGCGGTCGGAGAACTGGTGCAGGATGCGATTGAATCCTTTCCAGTCATCATCCCTGGCGGACGGATTGGCGACGCCCCAGGCTTTCATTTCCTCGATCAGCGCCAGCCTTTGATGGCGGTGCTCGGCAGCCTCGGCCTTGACCTTCTCGAGCCACGACTCGACCACCTTGTGCGCTTCGTTGCAGGCCTCATCGAACCGCTTCCACAACGCGTGGTTGGGCGGGCCGCCCTGGTCGGTCTGCTTCCATTGCTCGCGCAGCGTGCGAAGCTGCTCCTGCATCTTGCGCCCGCCGTAGCGCGGCTTGCGCATCGGGGCTGGTGGCGTCGCGCGCGCTTCCGAGGTCGTGGCCGCGGGCTCCTGCCCCTCGGCCGTTGCCGGGGCCGGGGTCGGTGCCGCCACGGATGGCGCAACCCACTCGAACAACGCCTCTGCCTTGGCGACCAGTTCCTGGCGCAGCTGGTCCGCGCGCCACCGCTGCCAGCCTTCCAGCTCTCCAGCCGCCGCCAACGCAGCATGGGCCTGATTCTCCAGCTTGTCGTCGACCAGCTTGCCGTTTTCCTTGAGTGCGTTGCGCAAAGCGCTGGCCGCGCCGGCGCTGGCCTTGCCATGACCTTGCGCGATCTCCTGTTCAAGACGGGCAAGCGATTCGCCGATGGCGGCACTGGCCCTTGCACGATGCTCCGGATCGACTCGCGGCCTGGCGGCGGGCTTGGACGCCGTTTCGGACGGCTGGCCACGCGCCTGACGCAATTCATCGGCCCAGACCGGCACCGGCGGCAGGGGGGCAGCCGGGTCGGCAGCAGCGACCTCGGCCTGGCTCAAGGCACTGCGGAAAGCGTCCCAGACAGCTTGCAGTTGCGACCGCGACGCTTCCAGCAACGGTGGGAACTTGGTGTCCACGCTGGCCCAGTTCGGGTCGGCCTGCAGGCCCTGGGCCTGCGCTTGCCAGTCGGGCACGTCGTTTTGCAGCGCGGCGGCCGACGTCAACGCGTCGCGCCATGACTTGGTCGACAGCACTTCGATCCGCTGAGCAAGTAGCACAGCGGCCTCGCGTTGCACTTGCACCCGGTGCTGCAGGTCCTCGATGCCCCTGACCCGGTCGGCCAATGTCGCCTTCAGGGACGCCAGCGGCTCGCGGCTGAGCGGCGCACCGGCCTTTGCCGCATCGCGTTGCCACGCCAGCGCGTCGGCAATGTTGATTTTCGGCAGCGCTGCCAGTGCGCGGGCCTTGTCCGCCCACTCGGCCGCGATCGTCTCCTGGCTTTTGCTCCGCTTGATTTCGTCCAGCCTCTCACGCAGCAGACGGGCTGCGCCCTTGTCGCGGCCGCTCAGCTCGCGAAACACCTCCTGCATCTGCTCCGGACTGGGATCGGCGGCGATCCAGTCGCGCACACGCGCTGCGCGTTCGCCGGAAGTTGGCGCCGTAAAGGCTCCGCCGGTCAGCGCGTCGAGCGCCTGGGTGTCGTGGGTCTTCGTGGGAGAGGCTTGGGTCACGGGAATGGGTCGGAAACGTTGGGGGAAAAAGAAAGGGCCGCGTACGGCCAAGTCACCATTCTCGCCGCGAAAAGGGCTTGCGTCTCCGGGGTGGCAGCCAAAAAGAGAAAGCCCGGTCGGTCGGCCTGAGCCTTCCGCCGGGCTTGACGGCTGACGTGATGTCTGTGCCGTCTTTTTCCGCAGCTGGGGAAGTTGGTCCCTGGCTGCGTTGGAAGCAAAAGATTGCTCCCGAGAGGGGCCGGAGGCCACAAGTGGCCAACCGGCTGAACACCTGATCACTCAGGCCATACCAGCTTAGTCGGCCGGGCGATGGATTTCAAATATGGGTTTTCAATCGGCCGGACCGACCCTATTAGGTCGACCAGCGGGCGGCTCGCCTTTTCTGGAGGCGTTAAGGCTTGAATATCGCCTTTCATGTCAGTTTATTCTTACAGCCATGCGGGGCATCTGCTGACATCCCGGTTTCCTGCCTGTATGCGTAAATTGTGCTCTCTATATGTAATATGTGAATTAAGATTCGGTTTTATAGTCTTGACCTGATATTTAGCCAGCTACTAAAATTCAACGTCCCCCGGGCTAAACCGGGGACGACCCGAACCCGCTGCCGAACCCCGGCTAAGTCGAATCGTTGCGTCGGTCCAAATGACCGGCACCGTCTTGATGGCGTCCCAACCAAACGAGGGGCCGAACGTGTGATGCTGACAAGCGTCGCAAAGCCGGTCCCGCGCGTAGAAAGGAAGTGCTATGACAGCGCTAGGAAGAACAGCCCGAGCCCTTCGCACCTTTGCGTCGGACATCGCCCAGGGCTTTTTCGAGATCACTCATAACGGCTTTGCGCTGGTCGGCCTGGCCGTCGTGTTTGCCGTGATCACCCTGACGGCCCGGCCGGACTTGCGCCAATCCGGAGAGTCCAAGCTGATGGGCTGGCTTCAGGCACGACAGGCAGCCATGCTCGGCATGGAACCTGAACTGGATGCGATCGACCGCGCCACCGCTGCAAATCCCAAGGACCTGCCCAAACAGCAAGCGGCGGTCGCCTACTGGCTCAGCAAGAAGTACCGTGTCGCGCCGGAGCCGGTGTCCGCGCTGGTCGCGGAAGCCTATGAGATCGGCGAAAAAGCCAACCTGGACCCGACGCTGATCCTGGCCGTCATGGCCGTGGAGTCCGGCTTCAACCCCTTCGCCCAGAGCACCGTGGGGGCCCAAGGCCTGATGCAGGTCATGACGGGAATCCACAGCGACAAGTACGAAAGTTTCGGCGGCAAGCTGGCCGCATTCGACCCGGTAAGCAACCTGCGGGTCGGAGTCAAGGTGTTGCAGGAATGTATACAGCGGGCCGGCTCCCTCAACGCCGGGCTGAAGTTTTACGTTGGAGCCGCCAACCTGGGCGACGACGGCGGCTACGCCGACAAGGTCATGGCCGAACACGGCCGGCTACGGCAGGTCGCATCCGGCCGGTCCGTGCCGCTGGCGCCGCCGCCCGTTGTTCGCACCATCGCACCCGTGGAGCCGAAGGTGATCGAGGACAAGGTGGCAGCCCTTTCTTCGTCCTGATCTGCACGGCCCGTTAAACTAGGCCTGTGCGCGACTGGCGATAGGCGCGGAGCTCCGACGGGGCTGCGGCGCTGACGTGGAACTCAAGCAGGGCTTCCCGCCCTGTCAACCACCGGGAAGCGCACCGCCGGCTCGCCGGCGTTCAGCCGCTCGCCTGGGCACACCCCGCATCTATATATATGCAGGGACCACGTCTTTCAGCACTGCCATGTACCACCGCAACATCCTCGTCGAACAAACCGACCCTGAACTCTGGACTGCCATCCAGGCCGAAAACCGCCGGCAGGAAGAGCACATCGAACTGATTGCCAGTGAAAACTATGCGTCGCCGGCCGTCATGGCGGCGCAGGGCACCCAGTTCACCAACAAGTACGCCGAGGGCTATCCCGGGAAACGCTATTACGGCGGATGCGAGAACGTCGATGTCGCCGAATTGCTTGCGCTGGCGCGGGTCAAGGAACTGTTCGGCGCCGCCGCGGCCAACGTGCAAGCTCACTCGGGCGCCCAGGCCAACGAAGCAGTCTTCCTGGCATTTTTGAAACCCGGCGACACGATCATGGGCATGAGCCTGGCCGAAGGCGGCCACCTGACCCACGGGATGGCGCTCAACATGAGCGGCAAGTGGTTCAACGCGGTCAGCTACGGGTTGAACGAAAAGGAAGAAATAGATTACGAGGCGATGGAGCGGAAGGCGCACGAATCGCGGCCCAAGCTGATCATCGCGGGCGCCTCCGCCTATTCGCTGCGTATCGATTTCGCGCGATTCGCCAAGGTGGCCAAGGCCGTGGGCGCGATTTTCTTGGTCGACATGGCGCATTACGCAGGCCTGATTGCGGCCGGTGAGTACCCGAATCCGGTACCGCACGCGGACGTCGTTACCTCGACCACCCACAAGAGCCTGCGCGGACCGCGCGGCGGGATCATCCTGATGAAGCCGGAGCACGAGAAGGCGATCAACAGCGCCATCTTTCCGGGGCTGCAAGGCGGGCCGCTGATGCATGTGATCGCCGCCAAGGCAGTCGCATTCAAGGAAGCCCTGGCGCCGGAATTCAAGGCCTACCAGCGGCAGGTCGCCAAAAACGCCGTGGTGGTCGCCGAAACGCTGGTGCAACGCGGCCTGCGGATCGTCAGCGGCCGCACCGAGAGCCACGTCATGCTGGTCGACTTGCGGGCCAAGGGCATCACCGGCAAGGAAGCCGAAGCGGTGCTGGGCAGTGCGCACATGACGATCAACAAGAACGCGATTCCGAACGACCCGGAAAAGCCGATGGTGACCA
>JAYUHN010000039.1:0-2634 GCA_043766965.1 Ramlibacter sp.
CGCTGGCAACCACAGCCGTTGCGCAAACCCGGGTGACCGCAGCCAATGGTGGCAACCAGGTCGACAACTGGGTCAACGGAACCGGCGAAATCGTCTGGATGAACGGCACCAATGAATTGTGCTGGCGTGATGCCAACTGGACCCCGGCCACGGCCGCCGTCGGTTGTGACGGCGCCCTGGTCCAGGCCGCTGCCGCGGCGCCGGCACCGGCGGCTGCCCCCGCTCCTGCAGCGCCGGCCGCACCCCGGGCTGCTCCCGCTCCGGCTCCGACGCCGGCTCCCGCCGCTGCCGCGCCCCAGCCGCCGTCCGCCACCAAGGTGACCTACGCCGCCGATGCGTTCTTCGATTTCGACAAGTCCGTCCTCAAGCCGGAAGGCAAGGCCAAGCTCAATGACCTGGTCGGCAAGGTGAAGGGCATCAACCTCGAAGTGATCATCGCCGTCGGCCACACCGACTCGGTCGGCACCGATGCGTACAACCAGCGCCTGTCGGTTCGCCGCGCTGAAGCCGTCAAGGCGTACCTGGTGTCCCGTGGCATCGAAAAGAACCGCGTGTACACCGAAGGCAAGGGCGAGAAGCAGCCGGTTGCGGACAACAAGACCGCCGAAGGTCGCGCCAAGAACCGCCGCGTGGAAATCGAAGTGGTCGGCACCCGGGCCCAGTAAGCTCCCGAGTTAACTCAAAAAGCCCCGGCAACGGGGCTTTTTCATGCCCGCTCGCAAGGGCGTGATCCGGGTTGGCCGAAAATGCAAGCATGAACGCTCCTCACGTCCTGAATGCCGATCCGGCCGAACTCGCCAAGTTCTCGGACCTGGCCCACCGCTGGTGGGATCCCGAGAGCGAGTTCCGGCCGTTGCACCAGATCAATCCGCTGCGGCTCGAATGGATCCAGTCGCAGTTTCCGCTGGAAGGCCGGCGGGTACTGGACGTCGGCTGCGGCGGCGGCATCCTCGCCGACGCGATGGCGCGCAAGGGCGCGGAGGTGCTCGGCATCGATCTGTCCAGCAAGGCGCTGCGTGTCGCCGAGCTGCATGCGCTCGATGCGCAGACGCCGCGGGTGCGATACCGGGAGGTCGCGGTGGAAGCGCTTGCCGCCGAACAGCCGGGCGCTTTCGACGCCATCACCTGCATGGAAATGCTGGAACACGTGCCGGATCCGGCATCCGTGGTGCGTGCCTGCGCGGCGCTGGTGAAGCCGGGCGGGTGGGTCTTCATTTCCACCATCAATCGCAATGCCAAGGCTTTCCTGATGGCGATCGTCGGTGCTGAATACGTTCTCAACCTGCTGCCCCGCGGCACCCACGAATACGACAAATTCCTGCGGCCGAGCGAGCTGGCGCGCGATTGCCGCAACAGTGGACTGCAGCTGCAGCAGAGTTGCGGGATCGAGTACAACCCGCTGACCCGGCGCTACCGGCGATCCGCCGACACCAGCGTCAACTACCTGATGTCGACCCGCAAATCGTGATGTTCACCGGCATCCGGGCCGTGCTGTTCGACCTGGACGGCACATTGATCGACAGCGCGCCTGACCTTGGCGCGGCGGCCGACAAGATGCGGACTGACCGGGGGCTGCCGTCGTTGCCGCTCAACCAATATCGGCCGATGGCGGGCGCCGGAGCGCGGGGCATGCTCGGGATCGCTTTCGGCATGACGCCGGACCATGCCGACTTTCCGGCCCTGCGTGAGGAGTTTTTCATCAACTATGAGCGCTGCATGACGCAGAGCACGTCGGTGTTCGGCGGCGTGGCGGAATTGATCGGCGAGCTCACGGCCCTGGGGCTGCCCTGGGGCGTGGTGACCAACAAAGCCGCTCGCTTCACCATGCCGCTCACAAGCCGTATAACGCTTTTCGCCACCGCCGCCGCTGTCGTCAGCGGTGACAGCACGCCCCACGCGAAACCACACCCGGCGCCGCTGCTGGAGGCCGCCCGGCAACTGGGTCTGGAGGCCGGGAATTGTGTCTACGTCGGCGACGACGAGCGCGACATCGTCGCCGGCCGTGCGGCCGGGATGTTTACAGTGGCCGCTACCTATGGGTATCTTGGCGCTGATGCCGACCCTTTGGCATGGGGTGCGCATGCGCGGATTCAATCCCCCGGCGAGCTGCTATCCCTCTTGAAATCGGGCCGGTAGGCGTAAACTACGAGTTCCTGGGGCTGCACTGGTTTCGACGTGGGTTCGGACGCGCGGCAGGGCATGTCGAGCTGAATGTGCTCGTAAAAATGATTCAAAAAAACTAACTGCAAACGACGAACGTTTCGCACTCGCCGCTTAATTGCCGGTGAGCTTTGCAACAGCAGGCCTCTGGGCTGGGCAAGGGGTCTTTAGCGCAAGTTAAGGGCTCCCGGCTGCAAAGATAATTTCAGGGGCTGGTTCTGTGTCGGGTAACTTGGCATGGAACGAGAAAATAGGTTGCTGGCGTCCTGTATAGCGTGCCGCTGTGCGATACGGGAAGCGAGATCCAAAGCAGACGGCTAAACATGTAGAACTGTGCGAAGAAGGCTTGCGGACGCGGGTTCAATTCCCGCCAGCTCCACCATCATCTGAGCTTAGGCCATCCGTTGGTATCCATCGGGTGGCCTTTTGCAATGATTGGCTGGCATACTCGCCTCGAATGTCAGACAAGGCACC
>JAYUHN010000040.1:0-7030 GCA_043766965.1 Ramlibacter sp.
GCGGTGAGCACCGTGTGCGGCGGCTTCACCACCACGCCCGAGCACATGCCGGCCTCGCACCGCGCCCACCTGGAATGGACGCCGGCCAAGCTCATCGCCTGGGGGCAGCGCATCGGCGTGAGCACCGCCGCGGTCGTCGCCTGGCAGCTTCAACACCGCCCGCACCCCGAGCAAGGCTACCGGGCCTGCCTGGGTCTGCTGGCCCTGGTGCGCCGCTACTCGGCCCAGCGGCTGGAAGCGGCCTGCACGCGGGCCATGGCGATCCGCGCGCCCAACCTCAGAAGCGTCACCAACATCCTCAAGTGCGGCCTGGACCGCCAGCCTTCGCTGTTCACCGCCGAGGCCAGCCCCGTCATCGAGCACGACAACGTGCGAGGGCCCGACTACTACCACTGATTCCTGCCACTGACCCCCCAACCCACGAAGGAACAACCCCGATGTTGAACGAACACACCCTGGACCAACTGCGCAGCCTGCGCCTGGACGGCATGGTGCGCGCTCTGGAGGAGCAGGCCACCAGCACCGCCGCCGCCGCGCTGGCCTTCGACGACCGGCTCACGTTGCTGGTGCAGCGAGAGATCGCCTGGCGCGATGACCGGCGCGTGGCTCGGCTGCTCAAGGCGGCCAAGCTCAAGGTCGCTTCGGCCTGCGTCGAGGACATCAACTGGCGCGCCAGCCGTTCGCTGGATCGCTCCCTGATCGCCACGCTGGCCGGTGGTGACTGGCTGCGCCATGCGCACAATCTGCTGCTCACGGGGGCCACGGGCTGCGGCAAGACCTGGTTGGCGTGTGCCCTGGGCACCCAAGCCGCGCGCAGTGGCTTCTCGGTGTTGTACGTGCGCGCGGCGCGGCTGTTCGACGAGTTGCAAGTGGCCCACGGCGACGGCAGTTTCGGCCGCCGGCTGGCTCAGTTGGCCAAGCTCGATCTGCTGGTCATCGACGACTTCGCGATTGCGCCCATGGCTGCGCCCGAGCGCAACGACCTGCTGGAGCTGCTTGATGACCGCATCGGTACGCGCTCGACCCTGATCACCAGCCAGTTGCCGGTGAAGGCCTGGCACACCTACCTGAACGACCCAACGCTGGCCGACGCGATCCTGGACCGTGTCGTGCACAGCAGCCACAAGATCGAGCTCAAGGGCACCAAGTCGCTGCGCGACAAGGCCGAGGCAGCGTCGCCATGAATCTCACAACGCGCATCTCCACCCTCGCACCTTCTTGGACCGAGCATGTGTACATGCCCGCTCGGGGCGCCTCCGGCGGCCTGGCAGGGGCCTCGATTTAGATATCAAGTCAACCCAAAAACCAGTCCGATCACGCACGCCACGGGAGGGCGTTTCAGGCTGATCGTGGACGATTGAGCTACATTCAAAGCCAGTGCTTGCGCGCCTCCCCGGCGCGTCCTCTGCGACGCCGTTTCACCGTCCACGATCAGACTGAAATGGGCGTCCACGATCGCTGAAATACGCAACTTGAGGCCCAGCGGTGGAGAAACCACAACCGTTCCTACGCGATAGGTCTTCTTGTCAACAACGACGAATCGACCAGGCGCATATTCGGACAGCGCCACGTTCAACCCCTGCTGTGGCCGCTGCACGACCTTGGGCTGAGTGAATGCGTATTTCAGCGATCGTGGACGCCTATTTCAGGCTGATCGTGGACGGCGAAACGGCGCCGTCGGTGAGGCGCTGGGGAAGCGCGCAAGTTCTGGTTTGAATATATCTCAATCGTCCACGATCAGTCTGAAACGCTCTCCCGTGGCGTGGCGAGATGGGACGGTTTTCGGGTTGGGTTGATTTCTAAATCGAGGCCCCTGCCAGGCCGCCGGAGGCGCCCCCGAGCGGGCATGTACTCATGCTCGGTCAGTGTGCTGCGGCGTCGGTGTCACGAAGCGATTTGGTGGACTTGAGTTCGATCTTGTGGCTGCTGTGCACGACCCGGTCGAGGATCGCGTCGGCCAGGGTCGGGTCGTTGAGATAGGTGTGCCATGCCTTCACCGGCAACTGGCTCGTGATCAAGGTCGAACGCGAGCCGATGCGGTCGTCGAGCAGCTCAAGCAAGTCGTTGCGTTCGGCCGGACCCATCGGAGAAATCGCGAAGTCGTCGATGACCAGTAAATCGAGCTTGGCCAGTTGCGTGAGGCGCCGGGCGAAGCTGCCGTCGCCGTGGGCGACCTGCAACTCGTCGAACAGCCGGGCCGCCCGCACGTACAGCACCGAGAAGCCAGTGCGCGCGGCCTGATGGGCCAGCGCACAAGCCAACCAAGTTTTGCCGCTACCGGTTGCCCCGCAGATCAGCAAATTGCGCGCATGGCGCAGCCAGTCGCCGCCGGCCAGCGCGGCGATGAGGCCGCGGTCCAGTGCGCGGCTGGCACGCCAGTTGATGTCCTCCACGCAGGCTGAAGCGACCTTGAGCTTGGCGGCCTTGAGCAGCCGGGCCACGCGCTTGTCATCGCGCCAAGCGATCTCGCGCTGCACCAACAGCGTAAGGCGATCGTCGAAGGGCAGCTCGGCCGCTGCCCTGCTGACGGCTTGCTCCTCGACGGCGCGGACCATGCCGTCCAGGCGCAGGCTGCGCAGTTGGTTCATTGTGTGTTCGTTCAACATGGGAGGTCTTCCTTGGGTGGGGTGGTGGTGAGGGTGCTCGAGGGTCAGTCCGGCGGCTTGCGGGCCGTTTGCAGGCCGTTTGCAGGCCCTGTGCGGGTCCTGTTGCAGCAGGCATGCGGGTGGGCATGCAGACCACCGGTCCAGCGCCCCCGGTGCAGCCGCCTTGAAGGACGGCTGCACGGCTGGGGATCAGTGGTAGTAGTCGGGCCCGCGCACGTTCTCGTGCTCGATGGTCGGGCTCGACGCTGCGGGGAACAACGACGGCTGGCGGTCCAGGCCGCACTTGAGGATGTTGGTGACGCTGCGCAGGTGGGGCGCACGAATGGCCATGGCCCGGGTGCAGGCGGCTTCGAGCCGCACGTCGGTGTACTTCTTGGCCAGCGCCAGCAAGCCCAGGCAGGCCCGGTACCCCTGCTCTGGATGCGGGCGGCGCTCCATCTGCCAGGTCACCACTGCGGCGGTGCTCACGCCGATCCGAAGCCCCCAGGAGATGAGCTTGGTCGGCGTCCACTCCAGGTGCTCGCGGTGCGATGCCGGCATGTGCTCAGGCAGCGTGGTGAAGCCACCGTGCACGGTGCTCACGGCGTGGCTTGCGACCCGCTTGTTCGAGGCGAAGCACTCCAGTAATGCTCCAGTGACGCGTACGTCAAGCTTGGTACCCACCAGTTGATGCGGCACGCTGTAGTAGTGGTGATCGACGTCGATGTGATAGTCGATGTTGACCTTGGGGGACTTCCATCTGCTGATGACGAAGCGGGTGGTCGGCAGGGGTTGCAGCGCCGGCGCGTCGAGCAACTCGAACGCACTGCGCCGGCATCCGGGCAGCTTCTTGAAGGGTCGATTGTTCAGGTCAACGAGCAACAGGCCAATAGCGCTGTTGAGCTCGCCCATGCTGAAGAAGCGGCGGTTGCGCAGGCGCGCCAAAATCCATCTCTGGACCACGAGAACCGAAGTCTCGACCTTGGGCTTATCACGTGGATGACCAGGCCTGGCAGGCAGCACCGCAGAGCTGTAGTGCCTGGCGAATTCCTCGTACGTTGCGTTGGCCTCGGGGTCGTAGCGGTCAGGGTGCTTGACCAAAGCACGCGGCTGATCAGGCACAAGCAAGCGCGGCGCCCCGCCTATGAACTCCAGCGCTTGTGTCTGCGCTTCGATCCAGTCGGCGGTGGTCTGGCGCGGCGTGGCGCAGGCATAGCAGTAGTTCGACGCGCCCAATGTAGCCACGAAGATCTGCGCTTCGGAGATCTCACCAGTGGACGCGTCGATGATTGGTACCGAGCCACCGGCGTAGTCGACGAACAGCTTCTCGCCGGCGATGTGAATCTGGCGCATCGAGCGCAGCTTGGTGCGGGCGAACTCGCGGTACTTGATGCAGAAGCTCGTGTACTTGTACGCCAGCGGGTTGCCCATGGCGTACTCCTCCCACAGCAGCATCAGGGTGACATTGGCACGCTTGAGCTCCTGGTGCACAACCCCGAAGTCAGGGACAACTTGGTGACTCGCGCGGGTCAGCGCGGGGCGGTACAGCCGGGCCTCGAGATCCTCGTCGCTCAGGGTCTGGGCGAGGTCCCAGTCCACGCCGGCCACCCGGGCCAGCGAGACATATTTGCCGACCACGCTCTTGGAGATCTTCAGCGCTCGGCCGACCTCGTTGTAGCTCAGCCCGGCCTGCAGATGCAGCCGCAATGACTCTCGGATTCGTCGCATGGTGATTCTGTTGGTTGGCATCAGCTCGCAGTCCAAAACTGCTCAGCATGACACTCGGTCAAAAGATCACTTGCGCGACACCCCCACCGTCCACGATCACGCTGAAACGGCGTCCACGATCAGACTGAAACGCCGTCCACGATCCCGCTGAAATCGCGTCCACGATCAGCCTGAAACGCCGTCCACGATGCGCTGAAATACGCAGTCGTGGTACGCGCGGAAGAGAGCGAGTTGGTCACTGGAGGCGAAGACGCGGCACAACTCAATGTATGACCCGCGGTACCCGAACCAGCGCTGCATTTGCATTTGGGTGTCGGCCAGCGGGTTAGCCGACGAACGCTGAAACAACGCCGTGGTCATCCCTTCCAGCGTCAGTCCCCGGGCCATGACGTTCCCGGAGACGAAAATCGTGCTGAGATCGCGGGCGGCGCTCCACTTTCCGGTTCCCGGGTCCTGGCTCGGTGCGTAGGCAGGGCGATCGTCAGCTTTGGGGTCGCTGTTGACCACGGCGACCCTAGTCCCCGGGATCATCTCGTCGAGGAGCAGGGTTTCGACGGTCTGCCAGTCCGGAAAGGTCTTCGGCGGCAGGACGTCGAACTCGTCCTCGATTGCTCGGGCGGAGGCAACGTACTTGTCGAGCCATTGCGCCCACGGGGTGGGATCCGCTTGTAGGTCGTTCACCAAGGCGTCGGGGAGCCTGGCGTCGCCTGCGTCGAGCAGATTCCGAGCCATCGCCCGGTCCTGGATGCCAGCCCAGAGCAGGATGTCCTCAGCGCCCCGGAAGTGATCCAGGATTGCCGCTGAAGGGTGGTAGAGCATTGAGTGCGGCAGAGCCACGCTCGCAAGGGCTTCGTCCTCGGTGTCGAACTGGGCTTTAATGACGGAGGCCGGGCCGAGCTTGCCTGAGCGGTGCAGGCGGATGGCGCCCGCCACCAGGAAGGCCCGAACGGCGTCGGCGAGGTCCTGTTGAGCGGAGTTAGTCGTGGGCACACACAGGCGACCCGCCGTCGAACGGCGGTAGAAGACCTCACCGCCGGTGTAGTAGGAGCGGATCCCGACCGGCTCGGGGTACGTAGATGAGCGAGGGGCGTTGAGGTTGCCGGGGTCAGTAGTGTCTACCGGATGGCCAACATCGAGCGGAGTGCGAAGTGCAATGATGAAGTCGCGCGGCGCCAGGGGGTTGTGGTCCTCCTGAAGGAGATTGGCCTGGGGTGTCGCCGTGTAGGCGATGTAGGTCGAGAAAAGCTGGTCAGGGGAACCCTGGGGAGGGTCCCAGAGGTTGGCTATCGCACGCGGGATCTGCTTCAGCCTGCCGTAGATGGGGTCCTGAGAGGACTCAACTACGGCATCGAGGATCGAGCCGTCGTCGGCCTCGTCGTCTAGGACGAGCATATGGGCGGTGCGACCAAGCTCCCTGACCGCGCTAAATACGTTTGCGCGGAGGCTCGCTGCCAAGGCGTGCAGATGATCGGTCTGTTTCATCGCCACGATGATCAGCGGCTTGCCTTGACTCAGACGTTGCCGAACCTGAGCCGGTGGCAGTCGATAGGTGGTTGTCAACGGGAGCGTCTGCTCCGACAGTACGATGCCCGGCGGTGGACACAGCAGGCGGCGCTTGATCTTCTGTGCGTCCTCATTTCCCGAGTCCAACTGCTGCACCAGTCTCTCGTAGGTCTGGCGCCACAATGAGAGACGGGTCCCGGCAAGTACCACGACGATGTCAACGCCGCAGTCGATGGCCAGGGCTGAGACACCCAGCATGGAAGCGGTCTTGCCAGACTGAACCGAACCCATGACGAGTCCGGTGCGTGACCGGCGGGAGGACCACTCTTCGGGTTTCGCGGTGTCGGCCGCCAGGACTCCGCGACGGAGAATGTAGCGGGAGTCCGCTTCAACTGAGGCACGCGCCGTGTCGGTCAGGCCGGTGAGCTGGGCCTTGTAGCGGGCCCACCACGAGTCCGCCTGCTGGGGAGGGGGTGGATTGAAGTAGACGTGCTCGACGAGTGGGGGGCTTCCCGGCACAGATTTCAACTCTTCGGCTTGACGAGCATCCGCTGCAACGATGCGTACCCGGAAGACCCGAATTGCTGACGTACGGCCTCAGCCGCTTGGGCAGGATCGATACCCAGTAGTTCGAGGAGGCCTTTGCTGATCCTAGCAATGTAGTCCCACTGAGTCTTGGTCTGCGCCTTACCGGGGCGTGCCCAGTCCGCGGATTTCTCGCTCGACGCGCGGATGGCATCACCGTTAGCCGCGATGCGGTCCTCGATGTCGTCGGGCGAGGCCGCCACCGCCATGGCCATGCCCACGAGGGAACCCACGAGCTGGAGTTCCTGCCACTTGACGCCCTTGCCACCGTCCATGAACTGCTCGGACCACAGCTCATTGTGCGATGAGTGGAGTTCGACAGCGTGCAGCAGAAGTGAGAACAGCTGGGTCAATGTCGAGGACTGGGCCAGCGGGTGAGATGGGTACTTCTGAATCGCGATCAGCAACTGGTCGATGTTGCGGCTGGTCGACGCCAAGTCTTTTCCAGCGGTGTCGTGTGCCAAGACCGAGATGACCCACGCGAGAACCTTAGTGCGCTTGTAGCGCGTATCGCCGAAGCCGTAGGACTTCAGCGCCACGCCGAGGCGGTCAAGATTCGGGACACCCGCAAGCGACTCGGCGATTTCAGCGACATCAGTGTTCGGGTCGGCGTCGCCAGCGGCGGCGAG
>JAYUHN010000041.1:0-2632 GCA_043766965.1 Ramlibacter sp.
GGGCCAACGCGGAGTGGCCGCCGACCATGTGGCGGATATGTTCCTTGGCGAGCTCGTCGTGGGTCAAGTCCAGCGCCTCGAACCCCTGGCGGCTGAATCTGGCCGCGATCCTGGCCGATTCGCCCTTGCCGTGCGTCGCCAGTCCGACAAAGACGTGGGCCCGTGCCGAATCGCTGACGCGATAGTTGAATTCGGTGACGTTGCGAGGGCCGCCAGGCAGTTCACCGATCGACTCGCAGAAACGCCGAAAGCTGCCGCGCTGTTCCGGGATGGTGACGGCCAGCAGCGCCTCGCGCTCTTCGCCGACCTCGGCGCGTTCGGCCACGAAACGCAGGCGATCGAAGTTCATGTTCGCCCCGCACAGGATCGCGACATAAGTTTCCCCGCGGGTGTTGTTGCGGGCGACGTATTGCTTGATGGCCGCGACAGCGAGCGCACCGGCGGGCTCAACGATGCTGCGCGTGTCGACGAACACGTCCTTGATCGCGGCACAGACCGCGTCGGTATCCACGGTCATGAATTCGTCGACCAGGTCACGTGAAATACGAAAGGTTTCCGCTCCCACCAGCTTCACCGCGGTGCCGTCCGAAAACAGTCCGACATCGGCCAGCGTGACGCGCTTGCCCGCCGCCACGGACTGCGCCATCGCGTCGGAATCGTCCATCTGCACGCCGACGATGCGAATCTCGGGGCGCACTGCCTTGATGTAATTGGCGACTCCTGAAATCAGGCCGCCGCCGCCGATGGCGACGAACACCGCATCCAGCGGGCCCTGATGCTGGCGCAGGATCTCCATGGCGATCGTCCCCTGCCCTGCGATCACGTCCGGATCGTCGAATGGATGGACAAAGGTCAATTGCTGCGCGCGCTGGAGCTCGACGGCCCGGTCGTAAGCATCGGAGTAGCTGTCGCCGTGGAGCACCACCTCGCCGCCCAGGGCCTTGACGGCTTCGACCTTCACCTGGGGCGTCGTCACAGGCATGACAATGACGGCGCGCGAGCCGAGCTTGTGGGCCGAAAGCGCGACGCCCTGGGCATGGTTGCCGGCGGATGCGCAGATCACTCCGCGCTTGAGTTGCTCGGCGCTCAGGTGGGCCATCTTGTTGTACGCGCCGCGCAGCTTGAAGCTGAAGACCGGTTGCTGGTCTTCGCGTTTGAGAAGCACTTTGTTGTGGAGCCGGCGACTCAGGTTGCGGGCCGGCTCCAGGGCCGATTCCACGGCGACGTCATAGACTTTGGCCGTCAGTATTTTCTTCAGGTAGTCGGCTGGTGTCAGGGGCTTCGTCATGTCGCGCCGATGATAAGGCGCTGCCCGCGAGCCAGAAAAAAGCCCTCGAACCTTGCGATTCGAGGGCCAATCCACCAAAGGAAGGTGGAGGAGACAATCGGTGCATTGCCGTTTGGCGATGCTTTGATTTCAGTATAGCGGGGGTTTTGTTGCAATGCAGCAGGGCTGTCAGCTGCAGGTAACACCGGCGGCTTCAAGCAGGAGGGGAAGATGGAATGCACGGTGAGTTGGACCGGCGCGACAGGCGCCAGGTCAGGAATGGGATTCGTCGCCGAAACCGGCAGCGGGCATGTCTTGCACATGGATGGAGCACCGGATGCGGCGCAGCCGGCCAATGGTGGTCTGAACCTTGCTCCCCGCCCGATGGAAACGGTGCTGGCGGGGACCGGCGCTTGTACCGCCTATGACGTCGTCCTGATCCTGAAGCGGGGTCGGCACGATGTGCGCAGCTGCACCGTCAAGCTGACCTCGGAACGGGCGGCGGAAGATCCGAAGGTATTTACCCGGATTCACCTGCACTTCACTGTCAGTGGCAAGGGAATTCCTGAAGGGGCGGTCGGGCGCGCGATCGCGTTGAGCCACGACAAGTACTGCTCGGCCACCATCATGCTGGCAAAAACGGCCGATATCGCCACCAGTTTCGAAATGATCGAGGCCTGAGCTAAAGGTAGTAGGCGGTCTTCGTCATGACACGCGACGTTGCCCGCATCAGGCTTCGTATCGCCGCCGGCAATTCGACCCCACCCGCTGCCAGCGCCTGGGCGGCGTGGCTCGCTTCATCGAGCTTCATCTGGGACACGATGACGCGCGACGCATGGTCGGCGGCGGGCAATTGCGCAAGGTGGCTTTCCAGGTGCGCTTCGACCTGGCGCTCGGTTTCGACCAGGAAGCCAAGGCTGACCCGGTCGCCCAGCCGGCCTGCGACCAGTCCGAGGCCGAACGCGCCCGCATACCAGAGCGGGTTCAGCAAAGAGGGCCTCGAGCCGAGTTGGTCCAGGCGGTCCTTGGTCCAGGCGAGGTGGTCGGTCTCCTCCCGGGCCGCATGTTCGAACTGCGCCCGCAAGACCGGGTCGCGCGTGGTGAGCGCCTGCGCGCTGTAAAGCGCCTGCGCACAGATTTCGCCGACGTGGTTGACCCGCATCAGGCCGGACGCCTGGCGTTTTTCGTCCGGTGTCAGGATGGTTTCGTCAGCGGCCACTGTGGGACAGGCCCGCAGTGCACGCGGGGATGCGAAAAGGGTACGCAGAGCAGTGTCGGCGGCGCTCAGCATGCGGTCGAGGGGCCGTTTCATCCGGGCGAGTTTATCCGCCGCGGCCGGTCAACCCTAAGTCCGTGTGGAAAGGC
>JAYUHN010000042.1:0-7026 GCA_043766965.1 Ramlibacter sp.
AAGCTCGACCGGGTCGACACGCTGGTGGCACTGGTGATCATCGGCCGCGAGATCGCGATCTCGTCGCTGCGCGAGTGGATGGCGCAGATCGGCGCGTCGAAGAGCGTCGCCGTGCACATGCTGGGCAAGCTGAAAACCACCGCGCAGATGGTCGCGATCCCGTTCCTGCTGTTCGACGACGACCTGTTCGGCTTCATCGACACGCGACTGTGGGGCACGGGGCTGATCTGGATTTCCGCCGTGCTCACGGTCTGGTCGATGGTTTATTACCTGCAGAAGGCGCTGCCCGAGATCCGCAAGCGGGTGAAGTAGCGTATGGCCTCCGATTCGCGCCGGGGCGCTCTGGTCCGGGCCATGCCCGCCGTGTTCGTCCTGATCTGGAGCACCGGGTTCATCGTCGCCCGCTACGCCATGCCGTACGCACCGCCGATGAAATTCCTGACGCTGCGCTACCTCCTTTCGGTGCTGTGCTTCGCGGCCTGGGCCCTGCTCGCGCGGGTCGCCCTGCCCGGCAGCCGTCGCCAGTTTGCGCACCTCGCGATCACCGGCGTCCTCATGCATGCGGGATATCTCGGCGGAGTCTGGGCAGCGGTGAAGCTGGGGATGGGCGCGGGGCTGGCGGCGCTGCTGGTCAGCCTGCAACCGGTGCTCACCGCCGTCTGGGTGTCCTCGCGTGGCGGGCGCGTGACGCCCAGGCAGTGGGCCGGTCTCGCGCTCGGGTTCGGCGGGCTGGCACTGGTCGTGTGGCACAAGCTGGGACTCGGCGAAATCCATGCCGCCAATCTGCTGTTCGCCTTCATCGCGCTGGCCAGCATCACGACCGGCACCCTGTACCAGAAGCGCTTCGTGGCGCCTTGCGACGTCCGCACCGCCAGCCTGGTCCAGCTTGCCGCCGCTTTCGCGGTAACCCTGCCGCTCGCGCTGCTGGAGACCGAGACGATGCAATGGAACGTGCAGCTTGGCGCAGCGCTGGCCTGGTCGGTTCTGGCCCTCACGCTGGGCGGCAGTTCGCTGCTGTACCTGCTGATCCAGCGCGGCGCCGCGACCGCGGTGACCAGCCTGCTGTACCTGGTTCCGCCCTGCACGGCGCTGATGGCGTGGCTGCTGTTCGGTGAATCCATCACCGCGCTCACGATCGCCGGGATGGCGCTCACCGCGTTCGGCGTCAGCCTGGTGGTGCGGCCGGCGCGAACGAAGGCCTGAACACGGCCCAGCCCCGGGGTGACAGAATCGGTCCATGCTGCCGGCCTTTGAATCCTTCGAATCTTTTGCCGTGACCCGTGACGGCGTGCGGCTGGCCGCCGGCCGCGCCGGAACAGGTCCGCCCTTGCTGCTGCTGCACGGGCATCCGCAAAGCCACGCGATGTGGCATCGTGTGGCCGCCTCACTGGCGCGCGATTTCACAGTGGTCTGGCTCGACCTGCGAGGCTATGGCGATTCGGGGCGGCCGGCCGACGATCCCTCGCACAGCGTCTATTCGAAGCGCGAGATGGCGCTCGACGCACTCGCGGTGATGAGGCAGCTCGGTCACTCGCGCTTCCAGGTGCTGGCCCATGACCGCGGCGCCCGGGTCGCGCACCGGCTCGCCGCCGATCATCCGGCCGCGGTCGAGCGGCTCATGCTGCTGGATATCGCACCGACGCTGGCGATGTACGAAACGACCACGCAGGCCTTCGCGACCGCCTACTGGCACTGGTTCTTCCTGATCCAGCCGCCACCGCTGCCTGAAGCGCTGATCGAATCCGATCCGGTGCGCTACCTGCGCAGCGTGATGGGAACGCGCCACGCCGGACTGGCTGCCTTCGCGCCAGAGGCCCTGGCGGAATATGAACGTTGCGCGAGCATTCCCGGTACGGCGCAGGCGATGTGCGGCGACTACCGCGCCAGCGCCACCATCGACCTGGAGCACGATCGCGCCGACGTCGCTGCCGCACGCAAACTGGAGCAACCGCTGCGGGTGCTGTGGGGCGAACACGCAGTCGTGGGCCGGTGCTTCGACGTCTTGCAGCTCTGGCGCGAGCGTGCCGACCAGGTCAGCGGCCAGGCGCTCCCCTGCGGCCATTACATCGCGGAAGAGGCGCCAGCCCTTCTGCTGGACCAGGCCACGTCATTTTTCAGGAGACATTGATGGCAAAGAAACGGATCGCGGTGATTCCCGGCGACGGCATTGGCAAGGAAGTCATGCCCGAGGGTGTGCGCGTGATGCAAGCCGCGGCGACGAAATTCGGCATCGATCTGGCCTTCGACCACTTCGATTTCTCGAGCTGGGACTACTACGAGAAGCACGGCCAGATGATGCCGGACGACTGGAAGGACAAGGTCGGTGGCCATGACGCGATCTACTACGGCGCCGTCGGCTGGCCTGAGAAGATCGCCGACCATGTGTCGCTGTGGGGCTCGCTGCTGCTGTTTCGCCGCGAGTTCGACCAGTACGTTAACCTGCGTCCCGCGCGCCTGATGCCCGGCATCATCGCGCCGGTCGTTCGGCGCGATGGCAGCGCACGCGCGCCGGGCGAGATCGACATGTACATCGTCCGGGAGAACACCGAGGGCGAATACTCGAGCATCGGCGGGCGCATGTTCCCTGGCACCGAACGCGAGATCGTCATGCAGGAGACGGTGATGTCCCGCTACGGTGTCGACCGGGTGCTGAAGTTCGCCTTCGAGCTGGCGCAGTCGCGGCCCAAGAAGCACCTGACCAGCGCCACCAAGTCGAACGGCATCGCGATCACGATGCCCTACTGGGACGAGCGGGTGGCGGAGATGGCGAAGAAATTCCCGCAGGTGAAGCAGGACAAGTTCCACATCGACATCCTCACGGCCCACTTCGTGCAGCGGCCGGACTTCTTCGACGTGGTAGTGGCGAGCAACCTGTTCGGCGACATCCTGAGCGACCTCGGCCCGGCGTGCACCGGGACCATCGGCATCGCGCCGAGCGCGAACATGAACCCGGAGCGGAAATTTCCGTCGCTGTTCGAACCGGTGCACGGCTCCGCACCCGACATCGCCGGCAAGAACATCGCGAATCCGATCGGGCAGATCTGGTGCGGCGCGATGATGCTCGAGTTTCTCGGCCACAAGGAAGCGCACGACGCGGTGCTGCGGGCGATCGAAAAGGTGCTGGCGCCTGAAAGCGGTGCGCCGCGCACGCGCGATCTCGGCGGCACCGCGAGCACGACGGACGTGGGCCGCGCCATCGCGGCGGCACTGTAACCGCGCGCCGGTTTCGAACGTGAATTAATTGCGCCGCGCCGCAGCAAACCGGCCGCGAACCCGCATGAATGCTGGCCGAAAGCGACTAGAATCCGCGCCTCGTGTTGTAAACCTGCTGGTCGTATTGACACGGTGTGACTCCGTGGCTTTAATCGCTCAGTGGCCCTGCGCCGCGATAAAAAGTCTCCCGTTTCCTTGCAGCCGGCCGCTCGGCCGGCGCAAGGTTGGGGAGACAAAATATTTTTCGAAGAGACAACCTGATCAACTCTTTCTCTCACCGAGGGGTCCCTTGTGAATAAAACCGAACTGATTGAGCACATCGCAAAACATGCCGACATCTCCAAGGCCGCCGCGACGCGCGCGCTGGAATCGATGATCGGTGCCGTCAAGACAACCCTGAAAAAGGGCGGCTCGGTTTCGCTGGTCGGATTCGGCACCTTCGCGGTCGGTAAACGGGCGGCCCGCAGTGGCCGCAATCCCCGTACCGGCGCAGCGATTAAAATCAAGGCTGCCAAGGTTCCCAAGTTTCGTCCGGGCAAGGCGCTCAAGGATGCGCTCAACTGAGCGTCACCTTTTCCCCCCGGTGGGGTGCTTAGCTCAGCTGGTAGAGCGGCGCCCTTACAAGGCGTAGGTCGGCGGTTCGAGCCCGTCAGCACCCACCACCCCAGAAAAGGCGAACACCAGTTCGCCTTTTGTGTTTTTCAGACAGGAAAGTTTTCCGCATGTTCGATTTCGTCCGCAAGCACACCAAGATCATGCAGTTCATGCTGTTCCTGCTGATCGTTCCGTCTTTCGTGCTGTTCGGCCTGCAGGGCTATAACCGCTACCGGGAAAAGGGCGAGCCGGTGGCGCGGGTCGACGGACAGGACATCCTGCAGGGCGAGTGGGACGATGCGCACAAGCGCGACATCGAACGCTTCCGCCAGAACACGCCCACGGTGGATCCCAAGCTGCTGGATTCGCCCGAGGCGCGCTACTCGACGCTGGAGCGCATGGTGCGCGACCGCGTGCTGGCCGCTGCGTCGGTGCAGTCCAAGCTGGTCACCGGCGATGCGCAGCTCGCGCGCGAGCTGCACAACAACCAGGCCATCGCCGCGCTACGCAAACCCGACGGCAAGCTTGACATGGACCGGTATCGCCAGATGGTGGGGGCGCAAGGGATGACGCCCGAGATGTTCGAAAACCAGGTGCGCAACGAACTGTCGACCCGCCAGGTGCTGGCCGGCGTCGGCGGGACCAGTTTCGGCTCGCCCGCGATTGCCGCCACGGCGCTGAACGCCTTCCTCGAAAAGCGCGAAGCGCGGATCGCGATGTTCGTCGCGCCTGCGTTCGCCGCGAAGGTCGATGTTGCGGGCGCCGACCTCGAGGCGTTCTACCGGCAGAACGCGGCGATGTTCCTGGCGCCGGAAGAAGCCTCGGTCGACTACGTCGTCCTCGACCTGGACACGGTCATGAAGGGAATCACGGTACCGGAGGCCGACCTCAAAACCTACTACGAGCAGAATTCCCAGCGCCTGGCGGGCCAGGAAGAGCGGCGTGCCAGCCATATCCTGATCGCCGCCGCCAAGACGGCCCCGCAGCCCGAACGCGACAAGGCGAAAGCGAGGGCCGAGGAACTGCTGGCCGCGGTGAAGAAGTCACCCGACAGCTTCGCGGAGGTGGCGAGGAAGAATTCGCAGGACCCGGGTTCGGCAGTCAACGGCGGCGACCTGGACTTCTTTGCCCGCGGCGCCATGACCAAGCCGTTCGAGGAAGTCGCGTTCTCCCTGAAGAAGGGCGAGACCAGCGCTCTGGTGGAAACCGAATTCGGCTACCACATCATCCGCGTCACCGACATCAAGGTGCCCCGGCAGAAGACCTTTGATGAGATGAAACCCGAACTGGAGACCGAGCTGAAGAAGCAGCAGGCGCAACGCAAGTTCGCGGAAGCGGCCGAGGCTTTCAGCAACGGCGTCTACGAGCAGGCCGACAGCCTGAAGCCGGTCGCGGACAAGCTGAAGCTGGAAGTGCGCAGCGCCGTTAATGTCACCCGGACGCCGGCGCCTCGCGCCAAGGGGCCGCTTGCCAGCCCGAAGTTCCTGGCGGCCCTCTTTGGCCCCGACGCGGTGGAAAAAAAGCGCAACACCGAAGCGGTCGAGACGGCGCCCAATGTGCTGGTCGCCGGCCGCGTCACCAAATACACGGCGGCGCGGACCCAGCCGTTCGCCGAGGTCAAGGACCGGGTGCGGGATCGGTTCATCGCCACCCGGGCTGCCGATCTCGCGAAGCAGGAGGGAACGGCGAAGCTGGCGGCATGGAAGGCCAATCCTGCCGCCGCCGAACTTCCGCCACCGGTCACGGTGTCGCGCGAGGAAGCGCAGAAGTACCCGCCCGGTGTGGTGGAGGCGGCCTTGCGCGCCGACCCGGCCACCTTGCCCGCGCTGGTCGGCGTCGACCTCGGACCCAGGGGCTATGCGGTGGTGAAGGTCGACAAAGTGTTGCCCCGTCCCGCACCCACGCCAGAACTTGGCAAGCAGGAAGCGCAGCAGTACGCGCGAGCCTG
Organism: Ramlibacter sp.; assembly: GCA_043766965.1. Classification (GTDB taxonomy): domain Bacteria; phylum Pseudomonadota; class Gammaproteobacteria; order Burkholderiales; family Burkholderiaceae_C; genus Ramlibacter. Next base: position 5,756 of record JAYUHN010000042.1, read on the forward strand.
GGGCGCCGCCGAAAACGTGGCGTATTACGGTATGTTGAAGAGCCGGTTCAAGACCCAGATCAAAGTGTCCAAGCCGGCGGCTCGCGGCAGCGAGCCCGTGCTTGCGCAGTAACAATGTTTATCTTGCAGTAAGCTTGCCCCCGACAGCCCATTGAGCTAGCCTCGCCTCCATGGTGAAAGGCTAGCGGGGTCTTCACCTCGACGACGTAGCGCCCGCTCGCCGTCCATCCGACCTGAAAGTAGCACGTCCATGTCGCCGCATTCACTTCTCCCGCTCGCACTGCTGGCCCTGGCGCAAAGCGTCCTCGCCCAGCAGCCGCCCACCGCAGGGGGTCAGTTTCAGCAGATTCCACCAGCTCCGACGTCCCCCCGCAGCGCGCCTGATATCCGCATCCAGCCACAGACCGGGCCCGACACGGGCCCTGCGGACCAGACCAGGGTTCTCGTGCGGGAGCTGCGCGTGACCGGTGCGAGCGTCTACCCGGAACCTGAACTGGTTGCGTTGACAGGCTTCCGGCCGGGCAGCGAACTATCGCTGCCGGACTTGCGCGAAATGGCCGCGCTGATCACCAACCATTACCGCGCCAATGGCTACTTCGTCGCGCAGGCCTACCTGCCGGAGCAAGAGGTCAAGGACAACGTCGTCACCATTGCCATCAGCGAAGGCCGGTACGGCGCAGTCACGCTGCGCAACGGCTCCGCACTGTCCGACCGTCTGGTGCGACGTGAGCTGGACGGCTTGCACAGCGGCGACCCGATCGTCACTGCGCCGCTCGAACAACGGCTGTTGCTGTTGTCGGATCTCCCGGGCGTGAATGTGAAGTCGACCCTGGTGCCGGGCGCGTCGGTCGGAACGTCCGACCTGATGGTCGATGTCAGCCCCGGGCAGCGTCTCTCAGGCAGCATCGATGCCGACAACGCCGGCAACTATTACACCGGAGAAGTCCGGGTTGGCGCCACGATCAATCTGAACAACCCGCTCGGCCTCGGAGACGTTGCCAGCCTGCGGCTGCTGACCTCCGGCAAAGGTCTCAAATACGCGCGCGCTTCCTACCAGCTGCAGGTGGGCAGGGCGCAGCTGGGAGTCGCCTACAGCAAACTGGATTATTCGCTGGGCAAGGAATTCGAGAGCCTGCGGGCCCATGGCACCGCGGGAATCGGCAGCGTCTACGCCCGTTACCCGCTGATTCGTTCGCGCAACAACAACCTCTACCTCCAGCTCGCGTACGACGCCAAGACCTTCCAGGACCGGGTCGACTCGATCCCATCGG
>JAYUHN010000043.1:0-7024 GCA_043766965.1 Ramlibacter sp.
CGCGCGCGAATTCACCATGAAGCGGGTGCTGCCGCTGGCCAACAGGCTCGACCCCGAGAAGGGCCTGATCCCGCGCGAGCTGATCGACGAGATGGCCGGACTCGGCTATTTCGCGATCCTGATCCCGGAGCGATACGGCGGCCTCGGCCTGGGCGCCTATGAGTATTGCCTGGTGGCTGAAGAATTGTCACGGGGCTGGATGAGCGTGGCGAGCCTGATCGCACGCGGCAACGGCCTGATCGGCGCGCTCGACGGGCTGACCGCTGAACAGAAGGAGGTGTACCTGCCCAGGATGGCGAGAGGTGAATTTCTCGGCGCGTTTTCGCTGTCGGAGCCCAACGCGGGGTCGGACGTGGCGAACCTGAGCTGCCGCGCGGTGCGGGTCGGCGATCACTGGGAGATCACCGGCAACAAATACTGGTGCACGTTTGCCGACCAGGCCGACTTCATCCTGGTGTTCGCGCGCACCGCGCCGATGAAGGCCAAGGCGCGGCACCAGGGACTCACCGCCTTCCTGGTCGAGAAGCCGCGCGGCGTGTTGCCGCCCAATGTCAGCGGCAGCCCGATCCCGAAGATCGGCTACCACGGCTGGACCACCTGGGAACTGGCGTTCGACGGCTGCCGCGTTCCGGTCTCGCAGGTGGTGGGCGAGGAAGGGCGCGGTTTCTACCTGGCGGCCGCGGGCCTGGAGACTGCGCGCGCGCACACGGCGGCGCGCTCGATCGGGCTGGCGCAAGGGGCGCTGGAAGACGCAATCAAGTACGCCAGGGAGCGCAACCAGTTCGGCGAGCCGATCGCCAACTTCCAGGCAATCCGCTTCAAGCTCGCCGACATGGCAACGCAGATCGAAGCGGCGCGCGCCCTGCTGTACTCGGTGTGCGAAAAGATCGACAGCCAGGTCCGCTGCGACACCGAGGCCGCGATGGTCAAGCTGTTCGCCAGCGAGATGTCGGAAGTGGTGACCAGCGAAGGCCTGCAGATCCACGGCGGCGCCGGCTACACGACGCACTTCGCCGCCGAGCGCTACTGGCGCGACGCCCGGCTGACCAAGATCTTCGAAGGCACGTCGGAGATCCAGAAGCGCATCATTTCCGACGCGCTGCTGGGTAAGATCGCCAGGACTTGACTTGTCATCCCGGACCCGATCCGGGATCCATCCCGCGCGACCGACGATTGAACTTACTCCGCGCTGATCTTCTGCGAGCGAATGACCTGCCGCCAGCGGATGGATTCCCCGGCCAGGCTGGGGCCCAGCGCGCTCGCCGGGACGAAAGCCGGCACCGCGCCCTGCGCCGCAGCGGCGGATGCGAGGTCCGGTGCGGCCATCACGGCGCGCACAGCGTCTCCAAGCCGCTCCGCGATCTGCTGCGGCAAGCCGGCGGGCGCCAGCAGGAACAGCCGCGGCGCCACGTCGAAACCGGGCAGTGCCGTGGCCAACGACTGGAGGTCATCAGCGCCGGCCAGCCTCACCGGACTCATGATCGCCACCGCCTTCAGCTTGCCGGCCTTCGCCTGCGCCATCGCCGCAGTGGCGCTGACGACGCCGATGGGCACCTGGCCGCTGATCACGTCCGGCACGATCTGCGCGGCGCCGCGGTACGGAATGTGAACCACGAAGGCGCCGGTCTGCGACTTCATCATCTCGAAACCCAGGTGCTGCACCGTGCCGACGCCCGACGTGCCGAACGAATACTTGCCCGGATTTGCTTTCAGCACCGCAACGAAGTCGCGCGGCGTCGTCGCCGGAAAGTCGTTGCTGGTGATGATGACCAGCGGCATGCTGAAGACGCCCGCCACGGGCGTGAAACTCCTGATCGGGTCGAAAGGAAGCTTCGCCTGCATGTGCTGCGCGATCAGCGTCGCGCTGTCGGCGAGAAAGAGCGTGTAGCCGTCCGGCACGGCCCTGGCCACGAAGTCGGCGGCGATCGAGCCGGAAGCGCCGGCGCGGTTGTCGACGATCACCTGCTGCCCCAATTGCGCCGACAGCCGAGGCGCCATCAGGCGCGCCATCGCATCGACGCCGCCGCCGGCGGAGTAGCCGACCAGCAGCCGGATCGACCGGGTCGGGAAGGCCGGTCCCGAGCCTGTCGAAGGGAGCTGCCCCAATGCGCCAAGGGGAATCGACAAAGAAACGGTGGCGAGCAGCGTGCGGCGGGTGAATGGGATCGGGCCGGTCATCGGTTGTCTCCTCGGAGCTGCAAAGACTGCGATCCGCATTATGTCGATGCCCCGCTGCCGCTTATCATCGGCCATGCAGTCCTCGCCGACCCTTCTTCGCTGACGATGCGCATCCTCGGCATCGATCCGGGCCTGCGCACCACCGGCTTCGGCGTGGTCGACGCCGACGGCCATACCCTCAGTTATGTCGCGAGCGGAACGATCACCACGGCGCACATCGATCTGGGCAACCTGCCGGCGCGCCTGAAGGTGCTGTTCGACGGCATCAACGAAGTCAAGGAGCGCTACCTGCCCGACGCGGCCTGCGTCGAGATCGTTTTTGTGAACGTCAATCCGCAGGCGACGCTGCTGCTGGGGCAGGCACGCGGGGCCTGCATCACTGCGCTGGTGTCATGCCAGCTGGCGGTCGCCGAATACACCGCCCTGCAGATGAAGCAGGCCGTTGCCGGCAGCGGCAGCGCGGGCAAGGCACAGGTGCAGGAGATGGTCAAGCGGCTGCTGAAGCTGCCGGGCCTGCCCGGCAAGGACGCCGCCGACGCGCTCGGCCTGGCCATCACGCACGCCCACGTCGGCCGGTCGATGGACCGGATCGCGCAGGCAACGCAGCTGACACGCCGCACCAGCGCGATGTACAAGGGCGGCCGCAGCTACTGACAGCGAACCCGCTGCTGGCCGCTACCAGGCCCGTGCCGGCACGGCGAAACCGGCGGGCGCCTGTTTCTCATCCTCGAAGGTGACAATCTCGTACGCGTCCTCGCGCGCCAGCAGCGCCCGCAGCAGTTTGTTGTTCAAGGCGTGCCCGGAGCGGAAAGCACTGTATTCGGCCAGCAGCGGCTTGCCCAGCAGATGCAGGTCGCCCATCGCATCGAGGATCTTGTGCTTGACGAACTCGTCGTCGTAGCGCAGCCCGTCGCTGTTCAAGACCCGGTAGTCGTCCATCACGATCACGTTGTCGAGCCCGCCTCCGAGGCCGAGGCCGTTGGCGCGCATGGTCTCCACGTCCTTGGTGAAACCGAAGGTGCGGGCCCGCGCGATGTCACGCATGTAGGAGCCGGAACTGAGGTCGAATTCGACCCGCTGCCCGGTGGAATCGACCACCCGGTGCGCGAAATCGATCTCGAAACTCAGCTTGTAGCCGTGGTACGGGGAGAGCCGGGCCCACTTGACGTTCTCGCCCTCGCCTTCGCGCACCTCCACCGTTTCGGTCACGCGCACGAAGCGCCGCGGCGCGTTCTGCAGCTGGATACCGGCGCTCTGCAGCAGGAACACGAAGGAGGCCGACGACCCGTCGAGGATCGGCACCTCCTCGGCGGTGATGTCCACGTACAGGTTGTCGATGCCCAGCCCGGCACAAGCCGACATCAGGTGCTCCACCGTGTGAACCTTGGCGCCGCCGCTCGAAATGGTCGAGGCCAGCCGGGTGTCGCTCACCGCCTGGGGCGAGATCGGGATATCGACCGGTTGCGGCAGGTCGATCCGCCGGAACACGATGCCGGTATCCAGCTGCGCCGGCCGCAGCGTCAGCTCCACCCTCTGCCCGCTGTGCAGGCCCACCCCCACCGCCTTGGTCAAAGTCTTGAGGGTTCTCTGCTGCAGCATGTCGCTATTTTAACTTTCGGGGAGAAACCTCCGGTACGCGAAGGTCGCGAAGGTTCCGCGAAGGACGCAAAAGGGAACGAATCAAGTTTTGATCCCGCCCCCTTCCACCTCTTCTTCGCGTCCTTCGCGAGCTCTTCGCGTCCTTCGCGCACGGATGTTCGTATCTGCCTTAATCCGCCTGCTTGCGCAGGAAAGCCGGGATCTCGAAGTCGTCCATACCGCCGGAACTCAGCGCGTCGACCTTGGCAGCGGCCTGAGTCCGGTTGGTGCGCCAGACGCTGGGAACGGCCATGCCGCCGTAGTCGGGCTGGGTGCCGGTCCCGTTGCTGGTGATGATGACGCCGGGCGTCCCTGTCACGTGGCCGGACGTCGGCAGGTTGAACGACACGTTGTCGGTGCCGTTGCGCAGCACCTGAAGGGGCGCCGCCGTGCGGCGCTGCTGCCCTTGCCGGGACAGTCCGGTGGCCACCACCGTCACACGCACCTCGTCCCCGAGGTTGTCGTCGTAAGCCGTCCCGTAGATGACATGCGCGTCGGCCGAGGCATAGGCCCGGATGGTGTTCATCGCCAGCTTGGATTCGGACAGCTTGAGCGAACCCTTGGCCGCGGTGATCAGCACCAGCACCCCCTTGGCGCCCGACAGGTCGATGCCCTCGAGCAGCGGACAGGCAACCGCCTGTTCGGCCGCGATCCGCGCGCGGTCCGGTCCCGACGCGACCGCCGTTCCCATCATCGCCTTGCCCGGCTCGCCCATCACCGTGCGCACGTCCTCGAAGTCGACGTTCACATGGCCCGGCACGTTGATGATTTCGGCGATGCCGCCAACGGCGTTCTTCAGCACGTCGTTGGCGTGGGCGAACGCCTCGTCCTGGGTTACCTCGTCGCCCAGCACGTCGAGCAGCTTTTCGTTCAGCACCACGATCAGCGAATCGACATTGGCTTCGAGCTCCGTCAGGCCGTTGTCGGCGTTGGTCATGCGGCGTCCGCCTTCCCAGTCGAACGGCTTGGTCACCACGCCGACGGTGAGGATGCCCATCTCCTTGGCAATGCGCGCGATCACGGGCGCCGCGCCGGTGCCGGTGCCGCCGCCCATTCCTGCCGTGATGAACAGCATGTGAGCGCCTGCGATGGCGGTACGGATGTCGTCCACCGCGAGTTCGGCGGCCTCGCGCCCCTTCTCGGGTTTGCTGCCGGCACCCAGTCCGCTCGAACCCAGCTGGATGGTCTTGTGGGCCGGGCTGCGTGACAACGCCTGCGCGTCCGTGTTGGCGCAGATGAATTCCACGCCCTGCACCGCCCGGTCGATCATGTGCTCGACCGCGTTGCCGCCACCACCGCCGACGCCGATCACCTTGATCTGGGTGCCGAGATGGAACTCTTCGATTTCAATCATTTCGATGCTCATTTGGGTACTCCTGAAACTTTGCCTGCAGTTGCCGTTGAAGATTGTTTGTGTATTGCCATGAAAGTTCACCCTGGTGGATCGGTGCACCTCCGTCGTCGTTTTTTTTGCGCCAGAACATCCGTACGCGAAGGTCGCGAAGAGCTCGCAAAGGACGCGAAAGAGTCAAAATAAAAGGATGTTTCAAATTTCATTCGGTTCCTTTCGCGTCTTTCGCGCAACCTTTGCGTCCTTCGCGTACGGCTGTCCGTTTCTCGGGTGTCCGCATTCAGAAATTCCCCACGATGAAATCGCGGAAACGGCCGAAGGCCGTTTTCATCGAACCGTTTTTCTGCGCTACCTTGAAGCCGCGCAGGCGCGCGAGCCGCGCTTCCTCGAGCAGCCCCATCACCGTGGCGGCGCGAGGCTGCGCCACCATGTCCGACAGCGCGCCGTAGTACTTGGGGTTGCCACGCCGCACAGGCTTCAGGAAGATGTCCTCGCCCAGTTCGACCATGCCGGGCATCACGCAGCTGCCGCCCGTGAGCACGATGCCCGAGGAGAGCACCTCCTCGTAGCCGGATTCGCGCACCACCTGCTGCACCAGCGCGAAGATCTCCTCGATGCGCGGCTCGATGACGCCGGCCAGCGCCTGCTTGGAGAGCATGCGCGGGCCGCGGTCGCCCAGGCCGGGCACTTCGACCTGCTGGTCCGGGTCGGCCAGCAGCTGCTTGGCGAAGCCGCTTTCCACCTTGATTTCCTCGGCATCCTTGGTGGGCGTGCGCAGAGCCATCGCGATGTCGCTGGTGATCAGGTCGCCGGCGATCGGAATCACCGCGGTGTGGCGGATCGAGCCGTCGGTGAAGATGGCCACGTCGGTGGTGCCGGCGCCGATGTCGACCACCGCCACGCCGAGGGCGCGCTCGTCGTCGGTCAGCACCGCCGCGCTCGAAGCGCTCGGGTTGAGCACCAGGCGCTCGACTTCCAGCCCGCAGCGGCGCACGCACTTGACGATGTTTTCGGCCGCGCTCTGCGCGCCGGTCACCAGGTGCACCCTGACTTCGAGGCGGCCGCCGCTCATGCCGATCGGCTCTTTCACCTCGTGGCCGTCGATGACGAATTCCTGCGGCTCGATCAGCAGCAGGCGCTGGTCGTTCGGAATGTTGATCGCCTTGGCGGTCTCGACGACGCGGCTGACGTCGATCGGCGTGACCTCCTTGTCACGCACGATCACCATGCCGGTCGAGTTCTGGCCGCGGATGTGGCTGCCGGTGATGCCGGTGTAGACGCTGGTGATCTTGCAGGCGGCCATCATCTCGGCCTCTTTCAGCGCCTGCTGGATCGAGTGCACGGTGGCGTCGATGTTGACGACGACGCCGCGCTTGAGACCGTGCGCGGCCGCGACACCCAGGCCGGCCAGGCGCAGCTGGCCGCTCGGCAGCACTTCGGCGACCACCGCCATCACCTTGGCGGTGCCGATGTCGAGACCGACCACCAGGTCCTTGTATTCCTTGGCCATCTCTACTTCCTCGTGTTCTTTTTCGGGTCGGCCTGCAGGGTGGTGATACCGCGAAGGCGTACTGCGTAGCCGTCTCGATGGCGGAGATCGGCGTACTGCAGCGGGCGCTGATAGCGCGCCGTGACCTGCGGAACGGTCGCGACGAAGCGTTCGCTGCGCGTGACCAGTTCCTGGTTGGAGCCACGGCCGAGTTCGACACGGCTGCCGTTGTCGAGCAACACCCACCAGGAACCACGACTGCTCAGCGCAAGCGTGTCGATGCGGGCGTCGAGCCGGGCGAACACCGGTTCGAGCGCGCGCAGCAGGTCGAGCATCGAGGCCGAACTGCCTTTCGGACCGCTGAGTGT
>JAYUHN010000044.1:0-7017 GCA_043766965.1 Ramlibacter sp.
CTGCATCCAGCCCGTACGCGGCGACCCAGCAGACCCATGCGGACCACAAGGTGTGGCTCATGAAGTGCGCGCCCCGCAATTGCTGCGACAGTCCCAACACGAAGCCAGCCACCAATGCCAGCTCGAGGCAGAGCTTCGCCTGCCGCGGCGCATCGGCGCGTAGCACGAAATAGCCGCCCATGAACGCGAAGCCGGCGGAGGCATGGCCGGCGGGGAAACATTGGCCCGGCCCGCCGTCTGCAATATGCCAGGCCCAGTGACTCATCGGCGTAGCGGCGCCGCCGAACTCGATCAGGTCCCACGGACAGCTGGTCGGGCTGGCGTTTTTAAGCAAGCTGATGAGCAAGAGGCCAAGCAGCATGCTGCCCAGCCATTGCGCCCTGCCTGACCGCGGCAGCCGTTTGAGCACCCCGATCGGCCACCACACGCCAACCAACAGCCAGCCGGCCACCAGCCAGGCAGCGTCGCGCGCGCCGGCGTGCAGCACGCGCGCCAGCACCCAGTGTTCGCGCCAGGGAAACAATGCCGACCCACCCATCAGGCGGGCCAGCGGCAGGTCGAGCCCGCCGCCGTCCCAGGCCAGCAGCAAGGCCAGGGCCACGATCGTCCAGACACCGTCCCGCGTTACTGAAGCCCACCCGCCGACCTGTGCAATTCTCATGGATCCGAGTGTGTGATCGGCAGACTGACGCAGGGCTGAACGGCCGGGCTGCCGCCGGACATTCGGAACGCGCTAAAATACAGGGCTTTGCCTCAACCCGACCTGCCGCCGCCCAGGCGCCAGGCGCACTCCTGCGACTTCCCTGTCGCCTATCCGCTATGAAAACCGCTCAAGAAATCCGCGCCGGCAACGTGATCATGCACGGCAAGGACCCGATGGTCGTCCTGAAGACGGAATACAGCCGCGGCGGCCGCAATTCCGCCACTGTCCGCATGAAACTGAAGAGCCTGATCGCCAACTTCAATACTGAAATGGTGTTCAAGGCGGACGACAAGATCGACCAGGTCGTGCTGGACAAGAAGGAATGTACCTACTCCTACTTCGCCGACCCGATGTACGTCTGCATGGACAGCGAATTCAACCAGTACGAGGTCGAAGCCGAGAACATGGGCGATGCGCTCAATTACCTGGAAGACGGGATGCCGGTCGAAGTGGTGTTTTACGACGGCAAGGCGATCTCGGTCGAACTTCCCACGAGCGTCGAGCGCGAGATCACGTGGACCGAGCCGGCAGTCAAGGGCGACACCTCGGGCAAGGTGCTCAAGCCCGCCAAGATCTCAACTGGCTTTGAAGTCGGGGTGCCGATCTTCGTCGCCCAGGGCGACAAGGTCGAGATCGACACCCGCACCGGCGAATACAGGAAGCGCGTCTAAGCCGCGGCAGCGAAAACCCCTCGCGGGGAGCGCAGCAACGGCTGCTCGGTGGAGGCCGGATTTCCCATGGACTTCGACGTCAGCCAGATCGCCGTGCCGTTTCGCATGCAGCCGGGGCTGCGACGCCTTGCGCAGGGCAGCCGCCAGTTGACCTGGCTTGACCCGGCCAGCGCGCTGTACCAGGAGAAACAAAAGGTGCAGCAAGCCGGCCTCTCCCGGCATTGCGTCGCCGGCTTCGATCCGGCCCCGGCCCTTGCTGCAATCGCGGGCCGGGTCGCGGCCGACCTGCCGGCAATGCAACTTGCCATCGACACGCCGCTCGAGCTGGCGGTGCAGGAGGACCTGGCGATCCTGGATGGCGCTACCACCACCCTGCCTTGGCTGTGCATCTGCGTCCCGTCGCACTGGGCGCCGGAAGAAAAACTGGGCCTGCCATTCGCAGCGGTGCATGCGCCGGTTGCGGACAACGCCGCCCTGCAGGCCGCGGGCGATCAGCTGGTGCGGCTGGTGACGGGCGTGGACTGCTGGGAACGCTTCGTCTGGACGATTTCGCCTTCGCCCCGGCACGACCAGCATCCGCGCCGCCACTCGCGTGCTCCGTGGCCCAGCACGCCGGAACCGGACGCATTCGCCGCCGGCTGCCTGCTGCGCGCCGAGCGCCAGACCTTTTTCCCGGTTGGGCGCGGTACGCGCCAGGCGGTATTCACCATCCGCGTGATGCTTCAGCCGTTGACCGATGCGGTGGCGACCAGCGAGCAGGCGCAGCGAATGCACGACTCGCTGGCGTCGATGTCCGACGCCGTGACCGCATACAAAGGGCTCGCAGCCGCGCGCGAGCCCTTGCTGCACTGGCTGCGGCAGCGCGGCGCCGACACAACGAACGGATGACGGGCGGATTGGTCGCAGAATGGCGGCATGAGTTCTACCCGCAACATCCACGACAAGCGCCTGTCGGACGCCTGGGCGGCGCTGAAAGCCCATTCCGACGCCGGACTGCCGCTGGACCCTGACGCCTCGCGGCTGGCTTTCGCCGATCCTGAATTCCTGCTGCGGCGGGAAACGCGCGGCATCCGGTTCCAGCTCGAACTGCTCAAGCCCGACCTGGAGCAGCAGGCCATGGGCATCGAGAACACGATCGTCGTGTTCGGCAGCGCACGATTCCGCAGCGAAGAAGAGGCGGCGGCGCTGGTGGTCGCCGCCGAGCAGGGCGGCGACGAGGCGCTGATCCGGCGCGCCCGGGCGCTGGCGCGCAACGCCCACTACTACGAGAAGGCGCGCGCCTTCGGCAAGATGGTGGCGCATTACAGCGCCGGCAAGGAGCCGAGCGACATGCTGTTCATCTGCACCGGCGGCGGCCCGGGCATCATGCAGGGCGCCAACCGCGGCGCTTACGAAGGCGACGGCATCAGTGTCGGCCTGGCGATCGCGCTGCCGATGGAGGAAGCGGCCAATCCGTACGTGACGCCTGCGCTGTCGTTCAAGTTCCACTACTTCGCGCTGCGCAAGATGCACTTCATGATGCGGGCCAAGGCGCTGGTGGCCTTTCCGGGCGGCTTCGGCACGCTGGACGAACTGTTCGAGGTCATCACGCTGGTCCAGACGAAGAAGTCCAAGCAGGTTCCGATCGTGCTGTTCGGGTCCGACTACTGGAAGCGGCTGATCAACTTCGACGTGCTGATCGACGAAGGCGTGATCTCACCGGACGACCTGAAGCTGTTCCAGTACGCCGACGACCCCCAGGTCGCCTGGGACATCATCAAGCAGTTCTACCGGCTCTGAAGCGGACGTTCGGCCGGCCGCAAGCCCCAGGCCAGCCGCGAGCCGAGGCCGACCACGGCGCCGACGAACCAGAACACGCCGCCGATGCCGATGAAGGTGCCGGCCAGCCCGAACAGCATCGGCATCGCCACGCTGGATGCATTGATCGCCATCACCCGCAGCGCCACGGCCTCGCCATGCCGGTGCTCCGGGGTGATCTGGTGCAGCGTGCTCATCACCATCGGCTGCACCGTGCCGAGCGCCACGCCGAGCAGCACCGAACAGATGCCCATCGCCAGCGCGGTCTGCAGCAACGGATAGATCCCGAACAGCACGGCGGTGGCGGCCATCGCCCCGGCGATGACCGCCCATTCCTTCAGGTGGGCCGCGATGGACGGGATCAGCAGCCGCACCAGGGCCGCCGCCACCGCGAAGCCGCCCAGGATGGTGCCGATCACGGACGCCGACAAACCCCGTTCGTGCCCGATGACCGGAACCACGAACGTATGCACATCCCAGCAGGACGACAGGAACCAGTTCACCAGCAACAGCCGGCGGAACATCGGCTCGCGCAGCAGATGCCAGGCCGGCGTCAGGTGGGCGCCTTCCGGCCGCACCACCGGCGGCAGTTCCCGCACCGTGCGGATGAAGAACCAGGTGAAGATCGGCAGCAGCGCCATCAGCAGGAACGCCAGCCGGAAACCGCCATGGTCGATCACGATGCCGGCGAAGAAGGGACCGACGAAATTCGAGATCGCCGGCCCGATCGACAGCCACGAGAACACCTGCTTGAGCTCGGTCGGCGTGCGGGCCGCGCGCCCCACATGGCGTTGCAACGCAATGGAGGCGGCGCCGGTGGCGCCTCCGGTCAGCAACGCGCTCACGCACAGCACCGGGAACACGGGGAAGGCTACCGCCAGCCCGGCGCCGATGGCCGAGGCGGCGACGCAAAATCCCATCGGCTTCTTCAGTCCGCGCCGGTCCGAGTAGCGGCCGGCCGGCAACGCGAGGACCACCTGCGTCAGCGCGAACAGCGCGAGCAACACCCCCACTGCCGCTGCGCTGTAGCCCTGGCGCAGCGCCAGCAGCGGCGCCGCCAGCCGGGTTCCAGCCATGCAGGCATGCAGGCAGATCTGGCCGGCGATCACCCGGACCAGCGCACGGTCGAGGCCGCCACTCATACCGGGTCTTCTTCTCCTTCGACTGCAGGCAGCAGCGCCTGTGCCTGCGCGTCCGGCAGCGCCTCCACCACCTTCAGCGCATGACGCATCTGCTTGGTCCGCTTGCTCGCGTCGTCGATGGTTTCGGACGCCTTGCGCACCTGTTCGCTGATCTTCTCGACCCAGGTGCCGTAGCGTTCGAACTCGGTCTTCACCGCGCCCAGCACCTTCCACACTTCCGAGGCCTGTTGCTCCAGCGCCAGCGTGCGAAAGCCCATGTGCAGGCTGTTGAGCATCGCGAGCAGCGTGGTCGGGCCGGCCAATGTCACCCGGTAATCGCGCTGCAGGCTGTCGATCAAGCCGGGGCGGCGCAACACCTCCGCGTACAGGCTCTCGACCGGCAGGAATAGGATCGCGAAGTCGGTGGTGTGCGGGGGGCACAGGTAGCTCTGGCAGATCGATTTGGCTTCGGCGCGGATGCGCGACTCGAGCGCGCGCGATGCGATGTCGGCAGCGGCGGGATCGGCCCGGTCCTGCGCATCGAGCAGGCGCTCGTAGTCGTCGCGGGGAAACTTGGCATCGATCGGCAGCCACACCGGCGCGCCGTCCGCGCTGCGGCCGGGAAAGCGGATGGCGAAGTCGACCCGCTGGTTGCTGCGCGGCCTGGTCTCCACCTGCTTGGCGTATTGCTCGCTTGTCAGCACCTGTTCCAGCAGCGCCTCCAGCTGCACTTCGCCGAACATGCCGCGCGACTTCACATTGGTCAGCACCCGCTGCAGGTCCCCCACGCCCTGCGCCAGCTTCTGCATTTCGCCCAGGCCCTTGTGCACCTGCTCGAGCCGATCGGCCACCTGCTTGAAGCTGTCTCCCAGCCGCCGGTCGAGCGTGGTCTGCAGTTTCTCGTCCACGGTCTTGCGCATCTCGTCGAGCTTGGCCGAGTTGGTCTGCTGCAGCTGCAGCAACTGTGCATCAAGCGTGGCCCTGACCTCGCCGAGCCGCAGCGCATTCGATTCGCCCAGGCTGCGCAGCTGCACCGACAGCGTGTCGGACAGCGTCTTCTGCAGCAACGTCAGCTGCTGGGCGAAGGCGTCGATCTGCGTGTTCTGGGTGCGGGTGGTCTCGGCGCCCTGCTTCACCAGGGTGTCCTGGAACGTGGCGAGCGTGTGCGTCAGTTCCTGACGCGCGCCGCGGGAGGATTCGCTGATCTCGCGCCGCAGTTCGCGCTCCATGCGCCCGCTGGCTTCGAGCAGCTCGACGCGTCCGTTGTCGGTGGCGACCGGCGGCTTGCGGACCACCATGACGAAAAGCAGGACAAGGGTGGCAAGCGCGAGCGCGATGAGGATCCAGAGTTCCAAGACGGCCTTACTTCGTGAGGATTTCGGGATTGAGCGGTGTCAGGGGCTTGCCGTGCACCAGGTAGCCGATCAGGTTGTCGGCCGCGAGTTGAGCCATCGCGTGCCGCGTCGGGACGGTGGCGCTTGCGATATGCGGCGTCAGCACGACGTTCGCCAGAGTGAGCAGCGCCGGGTTCAGCTTCGGCTCGCCTTCGTAGACGTCGAGGCCGGCGCCGGCGATCCTGCGCTCGCGCAACGCCTGCGCCAGAGCGGCATCGTCGACGATCCCGCCGCGTGCGATGTTGATCAGGTTCGCGGTGGGCTTCATCATCGAGAGCTCCTTTGCCCCGATCGCATGATGCGACGACGCCGAATACGGCAGCACGAGGACCAGGTGGTCGGCCGTCCTGAGCAGTTCGTCCTTCTCCACATAGCGGGCCTTGCAGGCCGCCTCGAGACCGGGCGCGAGCCGCGAGCGGTTGTGGTAGATCACGTTCATGCCGAAGCCGTGGGCGCCGCGCCTGGCGATGCCCTGCCCGATGCGGCCCATGCCCAGGATGCCCAGCGTCGAGCCGTGCACGTCGGTTCCGGCGAACATGTCGAAACTCCAACGGTCCCACTTGCCCGCCCGCAGGTAGTGTTCGCTCTCGGTGACGCGCCGCGCGGTCGCCATCAGCAGCGCGAAACCGAAGTCCGCGGTGGTTTCGGTCAGCACGTCGGGGGTGTTGGTGCCGAGCACGCCCCGCGCGGTCATCGCCTCGAGGTCGAAGTTGTTATAGCCGACCGCCATGTTGGCGCAGATCCTCAGGTCCGGGGCCGCGGCCAGCAGTTCGGCATCGATGCGCTCGCCCCCGGTTGTGAAGGCTCCGGCCGTGCCCTTCAGCTTTTGGACCAGCTGCTGCTTCGACCACGGCACATCCGCCTGGTTGGATTCCACCTCGAAATGCGCTTCGAGGCTGGCGATGATGTCCGGAAAGATGGCCCGGGCGACCAGGATGCGTGGTTTGTTCATGGTGTCAACTTTGAGTCAGGATGCCAGCCGAGCGCGGCGAGGAGCACGAAGAAGCCGATCACGTACGCCAGAGCGATGTGCCAACCGCCCTTGAGCCAGGCGCCGACCGATTGCGCCTCGGGATACATGGTGCACAGCGCCACGCCGGCCGAAGAACCGAACCAGACCATCGAGCCGCCGAATCCGACCGCGTAAGCGACAAAGCCCCAGTCGTAGCCGCCCTGGCGCAGCGCCAGCGCGGTGAGGGGAATATTGTCGAATACAGCGCTCAAGAACCCGAGGCTGAAGACGCTTTGCCAGGATGGAACCGGCAAGGCGCTGACCGGCATCATCGCCGCGCACAGCACCAGCGCCAGCAGGAAGATGCTCCCGCGCAGCG
>JAYUHN010000045.1:0-2626 GCA_043766965.1 Ramlibacter sp.
GTTCGTGATCGGCGGCTACACCGATCCGCGCGGCGCGCGCACCGGCATCGGCTCGCTGCTGCTGGGCGTGCACGACGACGCTGGCCGGCTGCGCTACGCAGGCAATGTGGGCACCGGATTCGATCAACGCGCGCTGAAGGGCCTGCGCATCCAGCTCGACGCGCTGCGTGCCGCCAACAGCCCGTTCGGGACGACCGCCGCCATCGCCGGCAAACCGAATTGGGTCGAGCCGGCCTTGGTGGCCGAAGTCTCGTTCAGCGACTGGACGCGCAGTGGCCGCATCCGCCATGCCGTCTTCCGCGGGCTGCGAACCGACAAAGAGGCAAAACTCATCATGCGAGAGCAAGCGCAAAGCGGCGCGGAGAGCGGCAGCCAGAACGGTGCTGCTGCATCCACACCCGCATCCACGCCGCTGTCCGCCGGCCTGCGCATCACGCATCCCGACCGGGTGATCGACGCCGCCAGCGGCGTCACCAAGATCGAACTGGTGCGCTACTACGCCCTGGTCGCTCCTTTGATGATGGAGCACCTGGAGGCCAGGCCGGTGGCATTGGTGCGTGCGCCGTCCGGCGTCGGCGGGGAACTCTTTTTCCAGAAGCACGCCGAGCGATACAAGATGCCGGGGGTCGAACAGCTCGACCCCGCGCTGTCGCCGGACCACCAGCCGATGCTGGAGATCGCCCGAGCCGAAGGCCTGCTGTCCGCCGCACAGATGAACGTGATCGAGTTCCATACCTGGAATGCAGTGAAGAGCGCGATCGGCCAGCCTGATCGGATGACCTTCGACCTCGATCCGGGCGAAGGCATCGGCTGGCCGCAGGTGCGGGAAGCGGCGCAACTGGTGCGCGCTTTCCTCACGGAACTCAAGCTGCCGGCGTACCTGAAAACCAGCGGAGGCAAGGGCCTGCATGTGGTCGTGCCGCTGAAAAAGCAGTTCGATTGGGATGCGGTCAAGGACTTTTCGGCTGCGATCGTGCAGCACCTCGCGCGTACGCTGCCCGGTCGCTTCGTCGCCAAAAGCGGTCCGAAAAACCGCGTCGGGCGCATCTTCATCGACTACTTGCGCAACGGCTTTGGCGCGACGACCGCATGTGCCTGGTCGGCGCGGTCGCGGCCGGGCCTGGGCATCTCCGTCCCGGTGAGCTGGGATGAGCTGGCCGGGCTGGCGGGCGGCGACCACTGGACCGTCGCCACGGTGCAGGAGCGGCTGCAGGCGGGCAACAGTCCCTGGAAGGGGTACCAGGCTAGCCAGGCCCCGCTCGCTGCCGCGATGAAAACACTGGGCTTCCAGCCGGCCCGGACGCAGGCCGCATGAACCAGCAATGGCCCCGCACGCTGTGGGTGGTCCGGCACGGACAGAGCGCGGGCAATGTCGCTCGCGACGCGGCAGAGGCGGCCGGCCTGGCCGTGATCGACATCGAGCACCGCGACATCGACACGCCCTTGTCCGACCTCGGGCGGACCCAGTCGATCGCGCTCGGCGAGTGGTTCGGCGCGATGCCGGCGCAACGCCGGCCGGAGGTGGTCCTCAGTTCGCCCTATGTCCGCGCCCGTGAAACCACACGCCTGCTGCTGGAAGCGGCAGGAATACGGGCGGACGCCGTCCGTGTGCGGATGGACGAGCGGTTGCGGGAGAAGGAATTCGGCATCCTCGACCGCCTCACCCTCTTCGGCATCCAGGAAAAGTATCCGGAACTGGGCATGCAGCGTTCGCACGTCGGCAAGTTCTATTTCCGACCCCCTGGGGGCGAGAGCTGGTGCGACGTGATCCTGCGCCTGCGCAGCGTGGTGGAGATGGCGACACGCGAACACGGCGGCCAGCGCGTGTTGATCGTGGCGCATCAGGTCATCGTCAACTGCATGCGCTACCTGCTCGAGTCGATGGACGAGGCGCAGATCCTCGCGATCGACCGGCTGGCCGACGTCCCCAACTGTGGGGTCACGTCTTATGAGTATGACCCGCGACGCGATGCCCTGGTGCCCGAACTTGTGAACTTCACCGCGCCGCTGCGCCAAGCGGGCGCGCCTGTCACCGCCGAACCCGACGTGAGTCTGGCGGCCAAACCATGAAGCCTCCGTTCCCGACCACGCCGACAAGG
Organism: Ramlibacter sp.; assembly: GCA_043766965.1. GTDB lineage: Bacteria > Pseudomonadota > Gammaproteobacteria > Burkholderiales > Burkholderiaceae_C > Ramlibacter. Next base: position 2,100 of record JAYUHN010000045.1, read on the forward strand.
AGGTGCGTGGTTGCATCCTCGTGGTGGCCGTCAGCCGCGAGATCGCCGGCGCAGCAGTTCTGGAGGCAACTGCCGCATTGCGCGCAGGAGCCGGCAAGCTGGTGATCGCGACGGCCGGATCGATCGCAACGGCGATGGCGCTGTCCATACCGGAAGCGCGCATCATCGGCCTGCCGGAAACGTCGGACGGCGGTCTCGGCCCGAGCCACCGACACAGGACCGCCCGGCTCAAGCGATGCAGGCATGGCGTTTGTCATTGCTCAAGACTATTTTGAGGCCGGATGATTGTCAACGTGCGGCGATAGTCCGAAAGAGCTGGCAGGCGCAACTGTCGGGCGGCCTGGACGACGTCTCTACTCCACGGTGACGCTTTTGGCCAGGTTGCGGGGCTTGTCGACGTCGGTACCGCGGGCGCAGGCGGTGTGATATGCCAACAGCTGCAGCGGAACCACGTGCAGCAGCGGGCTCAAGGCGCCGTAATGCTCCGGCATCCGGATCACATGGATGCCGTCTTCGCTTTCGATGCG
>JAYUHN010000046.1:0-2626 GCA_043766965.1 Ramlibacter sp.
CGCGTCGTCGAACAGCCCCAGCACCTGGATGGAACCCTGCGTCGGCGCTGATTTCAACAGCGCCATCTCTGCTCTTGAGGCAGCCAGGCTGGCGCGGCAGCTGTCCAGGAACGGACCGGAAGGCAGCGTCAGCACCGCGGCTGCTTCGCCCACCATGACTCCTTGCACACCGCCACCGGACGGGCCCAGGGAGGCGCACGCTGCAACCGTCAGAGCAGCCGCGCTGGCCAGGACCATCGGCAAAAATTTCATGGGGATTTCCTGGTTGGATCGGCCTGTATTGTTGCAGGCAGCCTGGCCGCCAGGTCTTCCGAAAAGGTGCCCCGGCGCTCTCTTGCCAGGAAAGGCCGGAGCGCGCTATAATTTGCGGCTTCGCCCGAAATGGGCGGAGCAACTAGCCGTTCATCAGGCCTTGAAGCTGAGTGGACGGGATATCAACCTTCTTTCATAACGGCCGCCAGCCAGGCGGCACGAAACGCAGTCACCAATTGCAGTGGCCGCGGTGGAAGTTTTGGAGCAAAACATGAGTCTGAGCAACTCCCTCGGGTTGCTGGGCCGCAAGGTCGGCATGATGCGCCTCTTCACCGATGAAGGCGACGCAGTGCCTGTCACGGTGGTGGATGTGTCCAACAACCGCGTGACCCAGATCAAAACCCAGGAAAATGACGGCTATGTGGCCCTGCAGGTCACGTTCGGCTCGCGCAAGGCTTCGCGCGTGACCAAGCCGCAAGCCGGCCACCTCGCCAAGGCGGGTGTCGAAGCCGGTGAAATCATTCAGGAATTCCGAGTCACATCCGACGTCGCCGGCAAGTACGCCGCCGGCGCCACGGTGCCCGCGGCCGATGTGTTCGCAGTGGGCCAGCGGGTCGACGTGCAGGGCACCACGATCGGCAAGGGCTTCGCCGGCACCATCAAGCGCCACCACATGAAGTCGCAACGCGCGACGCACGGCAACAGCCGCTCGCACAACGTGCCCGGCTCGATCGGCATGGCGCAGGATCCTGGCCGCGTGTTTCCCGGCAAGCGGATGACGGGCCATCTGGGCGACGACACGGTCACCACCCAGAATCTCGACGTCTTTCGCATCGACGAAGCGCGCCAGCTCCTGCTGATCCGTGGCGCGGTGCCCGGGTCCAGGGGCGGTTTCGTGACCGTCCGTCCGGCCGTCAAGGTCCGCCCGGTGGCGGCGGTGAAGCCTGCCAAGGCGGCCGCCGCGCCGGCGAAGGGAGCCAAGTAATGCAGCTCGAGCTCCTGAACGAACAAGGCCAGGCCTCGTCCAAGTACGACGCGCCCGAGACCGTGTTTGGACGTGAATACAACGAAGACCTGGTGCACCAGATCGTGGTCGCCTTCCAGGCCAACGCCCGCCAGGGCACCCGGGCCCAGAAGGACCGCCAGCAGGTCAAGCACTCGACCAAGAAGCCGTTCAAGCAGAAGGGCACCGGCCGCGCGCGTGCCGGCATGACGTCCTCGCCGCTTTGGCGCGGAGGCGGCCGGATCTTCCCGAACAGCCCGGAGGAGAACTTCACACAGAAGATCAACAAGAAGATGTACCGCGCCGGCATGGCGTCCATCTTTTCGCAGCTGGCGCGCGAAGGCCGCCTGGCCGTGGTCGAGTCCATGACCGTGGATTCGCCCAAGACCAAGCAGCTCGCCGCCCGGTTCAAGGCCATGAACCTCGAATCGGTTCTGGTGATCGCTGAAGAAGTCGACGAGAACCTGTACCTCGCCTCGCGCAACCTGACGAACATCCTGATCGTCGAGCCGCGTTACGCCGATCCGCTGTCGCTGGTGCACTACAAGAAGGTCCTGGTGACCAAGGGCGCCGTCGACAAGCTCAAGGAGATGTTCGCATGAGCACGGTCACAAAATACGATGAAGGACGCCTGATGCAGGTCCTGGTCGCGCCCATCGTGTCCGAGAAAGCCACAATGATCGCGGACAAGACCAACGCCGTCACGTTCAAGGTGCTGCAAAACGCCACCAAGCCTGAAATCAAGGCCGCCGTCGAATTGATGTTCAAGGTCGAGGTCAAGGGCGTTTCCGTGGTCAACACCAAAGGCAAGAGCAAGCGCTTCGGCAAGTCCAATGGCCGTCGCGACAACATCCGCAAGGCCTACGTCACGCTCAAGCCCGGCCAAGAGCTGAACCTCGCAGGGGAGGCCGCGTAAGCGCGGAGACAATATGGCAGTCATCAAGATGAAACCGACTTCACCAGGCCAGCGCGGCATGGTGAGGATTTCGCGGGACCACCTGCACAAGGGCGAGCCCTACGCGCCGTTGCTGGAGCCCCAGTTCCAGCACTCTGGCCGCAACAACAACGGCCACATCACCACCCGGCACAAGGGCGGTGGCCACAAGCACCACTACCGCGTGGTCGACTTCGTCCGCGGCAAGGATGGTATTCCGGCCAAGGTCGAGCGTATCGAATACGACCCGAACCGCACGGCGCACATCGCACTGGTGTGCTATGCCGACGGCGAGCGCCGCTACATCATCGCTCCGCGCGGCCTGGAAGTCGGCGCTTCGCTGCTGTCAGGCGCCGAGGCCCCGATCCGTGCCGGCAACACCCTGCCGGTGCGCAACATCCCGGTCGGCTCGACCATCCATTGCATCGAACTCAAGC
>JAYUHN010000047.1:0-6983 GCA_043766965.1 Ramlibacter sp.
CCGCTACGGCGCCGACCACGTGCTGCTCGGGACCGACTACCCGTACGACATGGGCGAGGACGATCCGCTCGGCCTGGTGGCGGGGGTAAGGAAGCTGCCTGCCGCGCAACGCCGCCAGATCGAAGGCCTGAACGCGATGCGCCTGCTGAAGATCAAGGGCTAACGCCCTGGGGACCCAAAGCGATGCGTTTCACCCTGAACGGCAGTGGGGCCGACGTCGACGGCGAACCGAACGCGCCGCTGCTGTACCTGCTGCGCAATGAGTGCGGCGCCAGGGGCGTGCGCTTCGGATGCGGCGAGGGCAACTGCGGTGCCTGCACCGTCCTCATCGACGGACAGCCGCAGCAGTCGTGCACCACGCCGAACTGGTCGGCGGCGGACCGGCAGGTGACGACCCCGGAGGGACTGGCGTCCGATCCGGTCGGGACGGTGGTGCTGAAGGCGTTTCTCGATGAACAGGCAGCGCAGTGCGGCTATTGCATCAATGGGATCATGCTGTCCCTCACCGGCCTGCTCAGGCAGGACCGGCATCCCGCCGATGCGGCCTTGACGGCGTGCCTGAACCGCCACTTGTGCCGCTGCGGAACGCACATTCGCATCCTGCGCGCGGCGCACCGGGCGATTGCCGGCCTGGCGCAGGGCGGCAAGCAATGCTGAACGGCGTGCTTCCCCCCAGCTTCACGGGGGCTCCGCTGCTGGGCGACTGGATCGACATCCGTCCCGACGGCGGCTTCGACGTTCGAACCGGCAAGGTCGAACTGGGACAGGGCATTTCTGCCGCGCTGGTCCAGCTTGCGTGCAACGGGCTCGGTGTCGACCCGGACCAGGTCCATCTCATCGCCGGCGACACCGCGCTGTGCCCGGATGAAGGCTACACGGCCGGCAGCCAGTCGATCGAAGTGGGTGGCGCGGCGCTGCGCCATGCCGGCAATGCGGTTCGACAGGTGTTCGCGCTGCAGGCATCGCAGCGCCTAGGGACGGAGACCGGCCGCCTCCACGTCAGCCGCGGCATGTTTTTCGCGCACCGAGGCGGTCCGGGCGTCTCTTACTGCGAGCTGGCGCAATCTTTCGACTACCGCCGCGTGCGGATCGACCAGGTGCAGCTTGGCGATGCGGACCCGTCGGCCCAGGTGGATCCTGCGCCATCGCTGCGCTTCCTGCGTTCCGATTTGCCGTCCAAGCTGACAGGCGCTGGCTTCATCCACGACATGGTGCTCGATGGCATGCTCCACGCGCGGGTCTTGCGCGGGCCGCATCCTTACAGCCGGCCGGTCTCACTTGACCTCGCCGGGCTGCGGGCACTCCCGGGGGTGGAAGAAGTGCTGCACGTCGGCGACTTCCTGGCACTCGCAGGCAGTGACGAATCGAGGATCGTGGCCGCGGCCACTGACGCCGCCCGATTCGTCACCTGGCAGGTACCCGTTCTGCCGCCCTTCGGCGACACCGAGGCGGTGCTGACGGCGCTTCCGGCCGAAACCAGCATTCCGGTTTCGACCGGGACCCGTCCGCCTGCCGGGGGGCAGCGCCTGGTGCGCCGATATTCACGGCCGTACATCGCGCATGCGGCGATCGGAACCGCCTGCGCGCTGGCGGTCCCGGCGGGCGGGCCGGACGGGGGGCCCCTGGTGCTCACCGTCTGGTCGCACACGCAGGGTGCATTCAAGCTGCGTGACCAGATCGCGCAGGCCCTGCAGCTCGCGCCGGCCAGCGTCCGGGTGGTCCACAGCGCCGGCGCCGGCTGCTACGGACACAACGGCGCGGACGATGTGGCCTTCGACGCCGCGCTGCTCGCGCGAACATGGAACCGTCCAGTGCGGGTGCTGTGGTCGCGCCGCGACGAATTGACCGTGTCGCCGATGGGCTCTGCCAGCCTGGTGGAGCTGCAGGCCTCGCTCGACGGCGACGGCATGATCTCCGAGCTGCAGGCACAGGTCTGGAGCCACACGCACCTGGCCCGGCCGGGCTGGGGGCAGGGCATGAACCTTCTCGGCGCGGCGCAGGCCGATCCCGCCATCGAACGCCCCGTGCCGGTGGACGTGCCGCTGCCGACCGGCGGCGGTCTCAGAAACAGCATTCCCTACTACGAACTTCCGGCGCTGGAAATCCGGCACCACTTCATCGCGGCCGCACCTATGCGGGTCTCGGCCCTGCGCTCGCTCGGGGCGCACGCCAATATCTTCGCACTCGAATCGTTCATGGACGAACTGGCCGCGGCGGCCAATCTTGACCCGGTCGAGTTTCGCCTGCGCCACCTGAAAGACGAGCGCGCTCTGCACGTGGTCCGGACCGCGGCGGCGATGTGCGGTTGGGCTGCGCGCGGAGGCGGCGGCGACGGCCGCGGATTGGGATTCGGCTTCAGCCGCTACAAGAACCGGGCGGGATACTGCGCGGTGGCGATCGAGGTCAGGGTCGAAGCAGCGGTGCGGGTCGAGAAGGTGTGGGCCGCGGTCGACGTCGGCGCCATCGTTCATCGCGACGGCCTGCTGAACCAGGTCGAAGGCGGCATCGTCCAGGCCTTGAGCTGGTCGTTGAAGGAGGCGGTGCGCTGGGGACCGGAAGGAATCGCGACTGCCGGCTGGGACGACTATCCGATCCTGAATTTCGACGAGGTTCCGCTGGTGACCATCGATCTCATCGATCGGCCCGAAGAGCCCAGCCTGGGCGCCGGTGAGGTGACTGCCGGGCCGGTGGCGGGTGCGCTGGGAAACGCCATTGCCCACGCGCTGGGGGTCCGCGCGCGCCATCTCCCCTTCACACCCGACCGGCTGCTGGGGGTCATCCAGGCTTCCTGAGGTCAGTTCCGATCCATCGGCCACAATTGCCGCTATCCGCACCTCGTGAGACCTCCATGCTGACCTTGCGCAAATCCTTGGACCGTGGTTATGCCGACCACGGCTGGCTCAAGTCCTTCCACAGCTTTTCCTTTGCCGGCTACCACGACCCGGAGCACATGGGATTCGGCAACCTGCGGGTGATCAACGAAGACCGGATCGCGCCGGGCGCCGGGTTCGGCACTCACGGGCACCGCGACATGGAGATCATCAGCTACGTGCTGGAGGGCAACCTCGCGCACCAGGACACGCTCGGCAACGTCAAGGGCATTCCGCCGGGCGACGTGCAGCGCATGAGCGCGGGGACGGGCGTGCAGCACAGCGAGTTCAACCATGCCCGCGACCAGACCACGCACTTCCTGCAGATATGGATCGAGCCGGACGTGACCGGCATTCCCGCGAGCTACGAACAGAAGACGTTCGCGGAATCGGACAAGCGCGGCAAGCTGCGGCTGGTGGCGGCTTGCGACGGCGCACAGGACTGCGTGACCATCCACGCCGATGCGAGGGTCTATGCCGGTCTGTTCGACGGCGGCGAGAAGGCGACACTGCCGCTCGACCCTTCGCGCAAGGCGTATGTGCACATCGTGCGCGGTGAACTTGAAGTCAACGGCCAGCAGCTCAAGGCCGGCGACGCCTTGATGCTGCAGCAGGAACCGACCCTCTCGCTGGCCCATGGCAAAGCTGCCGAGGTGCTGGTTTTCGATCTCTCCCCGCGCTGATACAGTCCGTCATTTTTACCAGGAGCTTTCATGACCCCGAATACGCAATCCAATGACGCTTTTTCGCTGATCGGACGCGTCCTCATCGCGTTGCTTTTCATCCCGGCCGGCTGGGGAAAGCTGGTCGGTTTCGCGGGCACCGTTGGCTATATCGCGTCCAAGGGCGTGCCGCTGCCGGAGGTTTGCGCCGCGATCGGGATTGCCGCGGAACTGGGCCTCGGACTGCTGTTGCTGGTGGGCTGGCAAGCGCGCTGGGCAGCACTCGGACTGGCTGTGTTCACTTTCGTGATCACCTTCATCTTCCACAATTTCTGGGCGGTGCCCGCTGATCAGATGGGCGCACAGAAGCTGAATTTCTTCAAGAACATGGCGATCACCGGTGGCCTGCTGGCCTTTGCGGCGTTTGGCGCCGGTGGCTGGAGCCTGGACGGGCGCCGCCGCGCCTGACCGCGCAGCGCCATCGGGCCACCGGCGACATCATGCCTTCCATCGCCATCGTCTATCACTCCGGCTACGGCCACACGCAGCGCATGGCGCAAGCGGTGGCGCAAGGGGCCGGCGGACAGTTGCTCGCCATCGATGCCGACGGCAACCTCGCCGCCGGCGGCTGGGAGCAGTTGCAGGCAGCCGATGCCATCATCTTCGGCTCGCCCACCTACATGGGCAGCGTCAGCTGGCAGTTCAAGAAGTTCGCCGACGCGTCGTCCAAGCCGTGGTTCGTCCAGGAGTGGAAGGACAAGCTGTTCGCCGGCTTCACCAACAGCGCGGCCATGAATGGCGACAAGGCTTCGACGCTGACCTACATGTTCACCCTGGCCATGCAGCACGGGGGGCTGTGGGTCGGCCTGGGAATCTTGCCGAGCAGCAGCAAGGCCGCCGTGCGCAACGATCCCAACTATCTGGGGTCGTACAGCGGCGCCATCGCCCAGTCGCCGTCGGATGCGTCCGCCGGCGAGATGCCGGCCGGGGACCTGGAGACCGCCGCGAGCTTCGGCCGGCGCGTGGCCGAGGTCGCGGCGCGGTTCCGCTCCCAATCATCTGCGATGTCGTAACGAAGCAGGGATTCGCCGCACATCATCGGCGATTGTCAAGGAGCCGGGCGATGGAGCAACCCGGCGCAGGTTTCCTACAATGCAGGCATGTTCGTTCACCTGCGCCTGCACACGGAATATTCAGTCGTCGACGGCACCAATCGCATCGATGAAGTCGTCGAGGCCGCCGCCGCCGACGGCCAGCCGGCACTCGCCATCACCGACCTGAACAACCTGTTCGGCGGCATCAAGTTCTACAAGGAAGCGCGCAGCAGCGGCATCAAGCCGCTGCTGGGGGCGGAGGTGGTGGTGCAGGGCCTGGGCAAGGACGCGACGCAGCTCGCGCGGATGATCCTGCTGGCGCAGAACCGCCAGGGCTACCTGAACCTGTGCGAGTTGCTCTCGCGCGCATGGACGCGCAATGCATTCAAGGCGCAGGCCGTCTGCCGGCCCGAGTGGCTGGGCGAACTGGGAGACGGCCTGGTGGTCTTGTCCGGCGCCCAGGCCGGCCCGGTGGGCCAGGCGCTGTTGCAGGGCGACGAACAGCGGGCGCAGGAAGTCGCGCTCCAGCTTGCGTCGCTGTTTCCGCACCGCTTCTACATCGAGCTGCAGCGCGCGGGCCGCCCCGAAGACGAGCCGCACGTGGCGGCGGCCGTGCAGCTGGCCGCGCGCATGGGGCTGCCGGTGGTCGCGACCCATCCGGTGCAGTTCGGCCAGCCAGGGGACTACGAGGCGCATGAAGCCCGGGTCTGCATCGCCGAAGGCGAAATCCTCGGCAACCAGCGGCGCGTGCGGCGCTTCACCCGCGACCAGTATTTCAAATCGGCAGCCGAGATGGAGGAATTGTTTGCGGACGTTCCGTCGGCCATCGCCAACACGCAGGAGATCGCACGCCGCTGCAACCTGGTGCTCGATCTGGGCAAGCCGCGGTTGCCCGCCTTTCCGACGCCGGACGCCATGCCGGTCGAGGAGTATTTCCGCCTCGCCTGCCATGAGGGCCTGCAGGAGCGGATGGCGCGGCTCTATCCCGAGCCGGTCGAGCGGGAACGGCAGCTGCCGCGGTACGCCGAGCGGCTTGCTTTCGAGATCAGGACGATCCTGTCGATGGGCTTTCCGGGCTATTTCCTGATCGTCGGCGACTTCATCAACTGGGCGCGGCGCAACGGCTGCCCGGTCGGTCCAGGCCGCGGTTCGGGTGCAGGGTCACTGGTGGCTTACTCGCTCAAGATCACCGACCTCGACCCGCTGCAGTACAACCTGCTGTTCGAGCGCTTCCTGAATCCGGAACGGGTGTCGATGCCCGACTTCGACATCGACTTCTGCCAGACCAACCGCAATCTGGTGATCGACTACGTCAAGGACAAGTACGGCAAGGATGCCGTGAGCCAGATCGCCACTTTCGGCACGATGGCGGCGCGTGCCGCCATCCGCGACGTCGGCCGGGTGCTCGACATGAGCTACACCTTTTGCGACGGGATCAGCAAGCTAATCCCCAACAAGCCGGGCCAGCACATCACCATCGCCGATGCGCTGAAGCAGGAGCCGGTGCTGGCGGAGCGGCTGGAAAAGGAGGACGACGTGAAGACGCTGCTGGCGCTGGCGCAAAAGCTCGAGGGCATGACGCGCAACGTGGGCATGCACGCGGGCGGCGTCCTGATCGCGCCCGGCAAGCTGACCGACTTCACCCCGCTCTACCAGCAGCCGGGGAGCGATTCGGCCGTGAGCCAGTACGACAAGGATGACGTCGAGGCGGCCGGACTGGTGAAGTTCGACTTTCTCGGCCTTGCCACGCTCACCATCCTGGAAACCGCGCGCGAGTTCATCGCCGGGCGCCACCCGGGGCAGGAGGACTTCAGCTTCGACAACATCGCGCTGGACGATCCGCACACCTACAAGCTGTTCTCGGACGGCAAGACCGAGGCCGTGTTCCAGTTCGAAAGCCGGGGCATGCAGGGCATGTTGCGCGACGCGCGGCCGACGCGGCTGGAAGACCTGATCGCCTTGAACGCGCTGTATCGCCCCGGTCCGATGGACCTGATCCCGAGCTTCGTCGCGCGCAAGCATGGCCGCGAGGAGGTGGACTATCCGCACCCGCTGGTGGCGGAGATGCTGGGCGAGACCTACGGCATCATGGTGTACCAGGAACAGGTGATGCAGACCGCGCAGATCCTGGGCGGCTATTCACTCGGCGGCGCCGACATGTTGCGCCGCGCCATGGGCAAGAAGAAGCCCGAGGAGATGGCGAAGCAGAAGCAGAAGTTCATGGAGGGCGCGGCCGCCAAGGAGATCGACCCGAAGATCGCCGACGCGGTGTTCGAGCTGATGGCGTTCTTCGCCGGCTACGGCTTCAACCGGTCGCACTCCGCTGCGTACGGGTGGATCACGTACCAGACCGCCTT
>JAYUHN010000048.1:0-2613 GCA_043766965.1 Ramlibacter sp.
TCGACAACCACGGAGACATCGGCGTCTGCTGGCGGCTGGCCTGCAACCTCGCTGACCGCGGTGAATCGGTGCGGTTGTGGACCGACGACCCGTCGGCACTGTCGTGGATGGCGCCAGCCGGTGCGCCGGGCGTTCAGGTGGAGACCTGGCGGGCCGGCGCCGGCCTCCCCGCGCCCGGCGACGTCGTGGTCGAAGCCTTCGGGTGCGAACTGCCCGCATCCTTCGTCGCCAGCATCGCAGGACAGTCCCGCGCGCGTCGCTGGATCAACCTGGAACACCTGACCGCCGAAGCCTATGCGCAGCGCGCCCACGGCCTGCCCTCTCCAGTCATGAGCGGTCCGGGGACCGGGCTGTCGAAGCGCTTCTTCTATCCGGGCTTCGGCGCCGGCAGCGGCGGGCTGCTGCGCGAATCCGGTCTGCTCGCACGGCAGTCGCGCTTCGACCGCGCTGCCTGGCTCGAGGGCGTGGGCGTGGATCCGCGCAAGGGCCGCACGGTCTCCCTCTTTTGTTATGAACCCCAGGCGCTGCCACAGCTGCTGCGGCAGTTGCACCAGGACCCCGAACCCACGCAATTGCTGGTGACGGCCGGCCGCGCCAGCGCCGCGGTCCAGGCCCTGCTGCGGGCGAACGCACACGAGCAGTCCAGCGGCGGCGCCGCATCCATGCTTTCGGTCACCTACCTGCCGCTGCTGACGCAAGACGATTACGACCACCTGCTGTGGTCCTGCGATTTCAATTTCGTGCGCGGCGAAGATTCGCTGGTCCGGGCGCTGTGGGCCGGTCGTCCGTTCTGCTGGCAACTCTATCCGCAGGACGACAACGCGCACCACGGCAAGCTCGAAGCATTTCTTGAGTGGCTGGATGCTCCGCCCGGCTGGCAGCAACTCCACCGCGGCTGGAATGGCGTGGATCGGGAGCTGCCGCCGATCGATCCGGTCGCATGGCTGCCCTGCGCGCAGCAGGCGCGGCGCCGCCTGCTGGCGCAGGATGACCTGGTCACGCGACTGCTGCGGTTTATCGGGGACAGCGGTCCCTCGGGCTCAGGGCACGCTCCCCGCTAAGCGTCAGTTGTTGGTTCGACCGGCAGTGACTGGCCGGCGGCAACCGGCAAAGACGTCCATCGATGCCTCGTAGACGGACGTCTGCACATCCAGCAGACCGAGCAGCGAATGGAACAGGTTGTCGTGACTGGCGGGCCGCTGCGCGCGGCTGTGCAGACAGCCGGCGTCAACCCCGGCGTTGCGCTGCAAGGCCGGCGACAGCCAGACCACGAACGGCACCTTCTTCTGCACGTCGGGCGCGATCGCCCACGGCAATCCGTGCAGGTACAAGCCCTTCTCGCCCAGCGACTCGCCATGGTCCGACAGGTAGATCAGGGCGCTGTCATGGGTCTGCTGCGCGCGGTCCAGGAAATCGATGACCTGGCCCAGCACGTGGTCGGTGTAGAGCAGCGAATTGTCGTAGGCGTTGATGATTTCCTGTTGCTTGCAAAGACGCAGATCGGCCGACTCGCAGGCCGGAACGAACCGCTTGAACGCGGGCGGGTAGCGTTTGTAATACGCCGGTCCATGGCTGCCGAGCTGGTGCATCACCACCACGAGATTGCCGGGCGAGTCGCGCACGATGGCGTCCATGCCGCGCAGCAGCAGTTCGTCCAGGCACTCGCCGCCGTCGCACAGCGCACCGGGCCCGGCGTGGTCCACCTGTTCGGCCGGAAGGCCGTCGCACACGCCCTTGCAGCCGGACTGGTTATCACGCCACAACACCTTGAAACCAGCGCGAGCCAGCACCTGCAGCACCGATTCGTGCGTCAGGATCTGCTCTTCGTCGTACCGGCGCCGCCCGTATGGAGAGAACATGCAGGGCAGCGAAACCTCGGTGGACGTGCCGCAAGCCTCGGTGTCCGGGAAAGTGACCACGTCGCGGCGCGCAAGTTCGGGATTGGTCGCGCGCGCATAGCCGTTGAGGGAAAAGTTCTGCGCCCGCGCGGTCTCGCCGATGACCAGCACCAGCAGCGTCGGGCGGCGTCGACCCTGCCAGGCCGGCCCTTGCCTTGCGTCCGCCCCGACCACGATCTTCGGCTGGTCCGGGCGGTTGGCACGACCAAGCGCATTTCCGATCAGGGCGGCGACGACGTTGCCGGGCGTCAACAGGTAGCGCACTTCGCCATGGTTTCGCATCAGCGATGCGAAATCCGCGAAGACCAGCAGCAGGCTCGCGACGCCGACGCCACTGGCCGTCACCATCCACGCCAGCCGCAGCAGGACGGCACGCCCGAGTGGTCGACGTTTCAGCCGCGGCCACCACACCAGCGCCGACGGCAGCACGCCGAACCAGACAAGGTGGGCCAGCAACCCCCAGCTGAGCAACTCCGAGGCTTCGCGGTAACTGGTCGCCATGACGTTGGCCAGCATGGTGCGATCGAAGAAGACAGAGTAGCGCTCGGTGAAATAACCCGCGGCCGCGGCAACCAGCAGCAGCGCGGTCAGCAGCGGCTTGACGGTGTAGCGGCTTGAGAAGGCGAGCGCGAAAGCGAGGTAAACGGCGCTGAAGGCGGTGAACAGGGCGGCTGCAAAGCCCCAGCTGGCAGGCTCCAGCAATGACCGCCCGGTG
>JAYUHN010000049.1:0-6974 GCA_043766965.1 Ramlibacter sp.
CCGGCCATCTCGTCGATCAGCTCGCGCGGGATCAGGCCCTTCTCGGGGTCGAGCCTGTTGGCCAGCGGCAGCACCCGCTTCATGGTGAATTCGCGCGCGGCTTCCTTGATCAGGCGGCGCTCGTCGCTCAGTTGGTGCATAAGGTTCCTGCCCGGTGTGCCGGGAATGGTACGGCCATAGAATCGTTCGCGCGTGCCGTGCCACGCAATCGTCCACCCGAGGTTTCCATGACCCAACCTGCCGATTTCGACGCCCGGTCGCTGCTGTTCATTCCCGCCGATGCGGAGCATTTCATCGCCAAGGGCGCCGGTCGCGGCGCCGACGTGATCATCCTGGACCTGGAGGATAGCGTCGCGCCTGCTTCCAAGGCGGCGGCCCGTGCCGCGCTGCCCGGCGCTGTCAAGCAACTGCAGCAGGGCGGGGCCACCGTGTTCGTGCGGGTCAACAACGAACCGCGGCTGCTGCTGGGCGACCTGGCCGGGGCGGTCGCCGCCGGCGCCGATGGGATCGTGCTGCCGAAGGTCGAGTCACCCGGCCAGCTGGAACAGCTGGATGTCGATCTGGCCCGGGAAGAGCATGTCGCCAAACGCCCGCAACGGTCGGTTCGCTTGCTGGTCCTGATCGAAACGCCCGAGGGCGTGGTGCGCGCTGCATCGATCGCGCGCGCCTCGACGCGGCTGGTCGCCATGTGTTTCGGCGGGGAGGATTTTTCGACCGCGATGGGCATCGATCCATCGCCGCAAGCAATGACATGGCCGGCGCAGGCGGTGGCGCTTGCGGCGGCGGCGGCGGGCATCCAGCCGCTCGGACTGGCCGGCACCGTGGGCGACTTCAGCAATCCGGCAGCGTACCGTGAACTCGTCCTGCAAGCCAGGCGCATCGGCATGCGGGGCGCCGTCTGCATCCATCCGGCGCAGGTCCAGGTGCTGAACGACGTCTTCGGCGGCACCGACGAAGAAGCAGCGGCCGCGGTCCGGCTGGTGCAGGCATTCGATGCCGGCGTCGCGCAGGGAAAGGGCACGATCGCGCTCGACGGCAGGATGATCGACGTCCCGGTCGCCACCCGTGCGCGGATGTTCCTGCAGCGGCGCGATGCGCGCCTCGCGCGCGGCAACAAGGCAACCGCACAGGGCCGGCCGCAATGAGCGAAGCCGCCTCCCTGCCGCTGACCGGCATCCGCGTGCTCGACCTCTCGCGGCTGATGGCCGGCAACATGCTCACCCTGCAGCTGGCCGACTTTGGCGCCGATGTGATCAAGGTCGAGAGCGAACACGGGGACACGCTGCGCGACTGGAAGAACGACGGCAAGTCGATCTGGTGGAAGGTGTATGCGCGCAACAAACGCAGCATCTGCCTGGACCTGAAGCATCCGGGCGACGTGCTGAAACTGATGGCGCTGCTGCCCGAGGCGCAGGTCCTGGTCGAAAGCTTCAAGACCGGCGGGCTGGAGAGCTACGGGCTCGGCCCCGAGGCCCTGCACCGGGCCAATCCAAAGCTGGTGATCGTCCGCATCTCCGGCTGGGGCCAGACCGGTCCCTATGCCGCCCGGCCCGGCTTCGGAACGCTGGTGGAAGCGTTTTCCGGCTTCGCGGAAAAGAACGGTTTCGCGGACAAGCCGCCGGCCTTGCCCAACCTCGGCCTGGCCGACATGGTCGCGGGCTTGTCCGGGGCCTTCGCCACCTTGGCGGCGGTGCGGGAGGTCGAAGTGAACGGCGGCCTCGGCCAGGTGGTGGACTTGTCGCTGCTGGAGCCGATGCTGGCGATCCTCGGACCCGACGCGGGGATCTACCAGCACACCGGCCAGCTGCCGCGCCGCATGGGCAACCGGGCCGAGGTGGCCGCGCCCCGCAACGCCTACCTGTGCAGCGACGGCAAGTGGATGGTGATGTCGGGCTCGACCCAGCGCATGGCAGCGAAGATCCTGGGGGCGGTGGGAGTGCCCGGGCTGATCGACGACCCTCGCTTTGCCGACAACGCGGGGCGGCTGGCCAACATCGACGCACTCGACGGGTACATCGGCGCTTTCGTGCGCAAGCACACCCTGGGCCACAACCTGGCGCATTTCGGCGCGCTCGACGTTACCGTCGGGCCGATGCTGAGCGTCGACCAGCTGATGCAGGATCCGCACGTCGTCCAGCGCCAGGTGCTGGTGGACGTGCCGGACGCGGAGCTGGGCAGCGTGACCATGCACAACGTGGTTCCGCGGCTCTCGCGTACGCCCGGGCGGATCCGCATGCAGGCGCCCCGGCTCGGGGAGCACCAGGACATCGCCGACATTGCATCAGTCCATCCCGGGAGACAGACATGATCATTTTTTCGACTCGGCGCCGGCTGGCCGTGGTGCTATCGCTGGTCCCGCTGCTGGGCCCCTTTGGTGCGATGGCGCAAAGTGCGCTGCCCAGGACCATCACACTGGTGGTGCCGCAGGCCGCCGGCGGGTCCAATGACGTCTTCGCGCGCGCCGTCGCGGCCCGGCTGCCGAAGTTCATCGACTCCGTCGTCGTGGTCGAGAACCGCCAGGGCGCCGGCGGCAATGTGGGCTCGGCCTGGGTCGCCAGATCGGCGCCGAAGGACGGTAGCGTGTGGCTGGTCACGGTCAACAGCACGCAGACCATCAACCCGGTCCTGTACGGCAAGCCGGGCTTCGACCCGATCGCCGATTTCGAACCGGTGTCGGGCATTGCGACCGTGCCGCATGTGCTGCTGGCCAACAACAACGTGCCGGCCAACTCGATGGCCGAATTGCTGGCGCTGGCACGCAAGGACCCGGGCAAGTACAGCTTCGGCACCGCCGGCAACGGCACGTTCTCGCACCTGCTGATGGAGCAGATGAAGCACTCGCAGAAGGTGCAGCTGGTCCACGTGCCGTACAAGGGCGTGGCCCCGGCGCTCACCGACCTGATCGGCGGCCAGATCCACTACGTGATCAGCACCATGCCGGCCGCCATGCCCTTCATCAAGGGCGGCCAATTGAAGCCGATCTCGGTCTTGTCGCTGACGCGCTCGCCGCTGTTGCCGAACGTCGCCGTCGCCAACGACACGGTGCCGGGCATGGTCGCCGAATTGTGGGTGGCCATCTATGCGCCCAAGGGCACGCCGCGCGAAGCGATCAACCAGATGCGCAGCGCCGTGGCCAAGGTGCAGGCGCTGCCGGACATGGATGAATTCGTGGCTGCCCAGGGTGCCACGCCGCTCAAGTTCGGTCCCGCCGAGCTGCTGTCGTTGACGCGTGCCGAAATGGACAAGTGGGGGCCGATCGTGAAGGAGTCCGGAATGAAGGTCGATTAGGGAAGCTCCCAGCAGTTGCTTTCGCATGAATTATGACCATCCACTTGGATGGTGGTAAGATGGCGGTATGCCAGCCAAAAGCAGCCTCGCCTCGACCACCAAGCCGGTGGACGAGAAGATCACGATCAACATCGGTTGTGTCGACCTGGGGCAGATCGACTTGCTGGTGCAGGAAGGTTTTTATGCCAATCGCACCGACCTCATCCGCACTGCCATTCGCAACCAGTTGACGACCCATGGCGCTGCGCTGCGCGATGTCGTGGCGCGCCGGACGCTCGCGCTGGGCATCCAGCACTACTCGGCGGCCGATCTACGGGCGTTGCAGGCGGCCGGGCAAAAGTTGCGGATCCGGGTACTCGGCCTGGCATGCATCGCCGATGACGTCACGCCGAAACTGGCGCTGGCGACCATCGAATCTCTCACCGTGCTGGGCGCGCTTCATGCTAGTCCGGCTGTCAAGGCCGCGCTGCGCGAGCGCATCGGCTGAAACAACAAGGATATTGATGACGTTCGACTTCCAGAAATTGATGCAGAAGGCGGCCCGGCTGACGCAGTCGGGCCGCCTGCAGGCGGCCACCGCCGCCATCCAGGCCGCCTTGGGCGGCGCGTCCGCCGGCACGGCGCCATCCGCCGCCAACGAGGCGCGGATGGCAGGCGAGGTAATTGATGTCGAGGCGCGCGACCTGACCATTCCCGATCCGGTCGCGGCCGTGCAGGACAGTGCCGAAGCGCCCGCGGCGGAGCAGCCGGCGCCCGCCGCTCCTTCGCAGTTCATCGCGGGCAGCTTCGCGATGGCGGGCAGCAAGCGCGACTACAAGCTCTTCATCCCGGCAGGCGCCAGCGCCGACCAACCGATGCCACTGGTCGTGATGCTGCACGGCTGCACCCAGACCCCGGACGACTTCGCGGCCGGCACTGCAATGAACGACGCGGCGCAGGCGCAGGGCTGCTACGTGTTGTATCCGGCGCAGTCGCAGCAGGCCAATCCCCAGCGCTGCTGGAACTGGTTCAAGCACAACCATCAGCAGCGCGGCCGCGGTGAACCGGCGCTGCTGGCCGCCATGACGCGGCAGGTGATGGCGCAGCATCGGATCGACCCGGCCCGGGTCTATGTCGCGGGTCTGTCGGCGGGTGGAGCCATGGCGGCGATCCTCGGCGACACCCACCCCGACCTGTTCGCTGCCGTGGGCGTTCATTCCGGGCTGGCCGCGGGCGCCGCTTCCGACCTGCCGTCCGCCATGGCGGCGATGCAGGGCAAGGGCAAGCATGTGCCGGTCGAAAACGGCAAGGTGCCGACGATCGTGTTTCATGGCGACGCCGATTCGACAGTGCACCCGCGCAACGGTGAACAGGTGACGGCCGCCAGTTCCGATGGTGCGGTCCCACCCGCAAGCGAGCCGCATCAGCGGCCCGGCGGACGCCTCAGCACACGGCACGTGCATCGGGACGCGAGTGGCACGGTGCGGGCGGAGCACTGGGTGGTGCATGGCGCGCCCCACGCCTGGGCCGGCGGCAGCGCGCGCGGCTCTTTCACCGATGCCAGCGGGCCGGATGCGACGGCCGAGATGCTTCGCTTCTTCCTGGAGCACCCGCGGGCCTGACTGCCTTGCGGCAGGCTGTCAACCCGGGACCGATGTCTGTCACCTGGCCCCCGCTCACGGCTTCACGAACTTCAACACGAACTCGTCCTTTGGCATCGGCGGCTGCGGCGTGTTGCGGTCGCGAGGGTCGGCCGGGTTGCGCAAGAAGTTGCCCTGCTCGGCCAGCCGGAAGCCGGCGGCCTCGACCTCGGCCACCACGAACGCTTCTTCCACCCGGTGCAAGGTGCCCGATTCGGAAATGCCGGTGCCGGCGCGGCCCGAGTGGTCGGCGATCACGTACATGCCGCGGCGCTGCAGGCTGTCGAAGATGGCGCGGTTCATGCGGGCCCGGTCGACGCCGAGGTGGCCCAGGTCGTGGTAGTTGAAGATCAGCGTCACCAGGTCGAGGCCGCCCTTGGCCACCTCGGGCGGCACAGGATCGTCGAAGGGCCGCACCACGGGAAAGATGTTCGACGTTGCCGGGTTGCGGGCTCGCTCGGCCAGCGCGGGTGGCGCCGCCATCCCGGCCGGCGGTGCGGGCGCGGCGGCGCCTTCCGCCTGCGCCGGCGCGCTTTGAGTTGCGTTCCGCGGCGCCGTCTGCGCGTAAACGCGACCACCGCGGCCGACCGCACGCGCGATCAGTTCTGTCGTGTAGCCGCGCCCGGCGCTGACGTCCAGCGCCACTGCGCCGGGTTTCACGCCGATGAAGCTGAGCAGCTCGGCCGGCTTGCGCCTCGCATCGAGGGCCCGGTCCGCTTCGCTGCGATCGGGGCTGTCGACGATCTCGGCCGCGCGATCGGGTGGCAGGGGAGCCGCGCAGCCGATCAGCAATGCGAGGGCGATGCTGGCCGCGATGCACAGTCGCGGCGACGATGGAATGAATCTGCAGGCGGATTGCATATCGGCATCTGGTCGTGGTGGAGCCGGAATCCTAAGGGATATGGCCGCTGGAAGGTGATTCCGGAAGCACGTTCCCTCAAGTTGGAGGCCGTGCGTCAGCCGCACCTTCACCGATGACAGACAGCAGTGTTTCTCCGGTTGCGACCAGTTTCTCGCTGCCGTCCTGCTGCGCGAACAACTCACACGCCGTGAACACCAGCGACTTGCCCGGCTTGAAGACGCGCGCGCGTGCAACGAAGCGGTCACCCATCGCAGGCCGCAGGCAGTTCACCGAGTAGTGCGAAGCGAGCACCCGGCCGACCAGCGTGGCGGCTGCAAAACCGCAGGCCGTATCGATCAGCGCTCCGACCAGACCGGCGTGCAGGAAACCGGAGTACTGCCCGACCTCGGGTCGCCACGGCATGCTGATCTCGACCTTGCCGGCGTCCGCAGAGAGCACCTCGATGCCGCACCACCGGTTGAATGCGGACACTTCGTTGATCGCGCGGATCCGGGCCAGCGGGTCCGTCAAGTCTTTCATGAGCTCTTTCGAGGGGAGGGACTGCTGCAATGTAGGTGTTGCGAAGCAGTGCCGCTGTCAACGCCGGGACATGGGTGGCCGGGCAGCCTGTGGCCGCAAGTCGCGAAAGGACTGTTCACTCGGCCCGGATGCCGCTGTCCTTGATGACCTTGCCCCACTTGGCGATTTCGGCGCGCTGGAAGCTGGCGAAGGCAGCCGGTCCGCGGCCGTCCGGTTCGACGCCCATGTTCCGCAGCTTGTCCTGCACATCCGGCGTGGCGACAATGGCCGCGATCTCGCGGCCAAGGCGATCGACGATGGGCTGGGGCGTCCCGGCCGGTGCGAAGACACCCTGCCAGGACTGCATCTCGAAATCGGGCACCCCGACTTCGCTCAATGCCGGAACTCCCGGCAGGCTGGGCAACCGGTCGCGCGACGTGACCGCCAGCACTTTCACCCGCTTGCCGTCGATCATCGGGCGCGCCGCGGCGACGGTTTCGAACACCATGTCGATCTGGCCGCCGATCAGGTCGATCATGGCTTGCGAGCCGCCTTTGTAGACGATCTGGCGCATCCGTGTGCCTGTGATGGTCTGGAACAGCTGGCCTGAGAGATGCTGCGAGGTGCCGGAGCCGGCCGTGCCGTAAGTCAGGCTGTCGGGCTTCGCGGTCAGTTCCGCGATCACTTGCGCCACCGAGTTGAAGCGG
>JAYUHN010000050.1:0-6941 GCA_043766965.1 Ramlibacter sp.
GGCGCGCGCTACACCGACCTGAACACGACGTTCCACAAGCAGCTCATGGCCGCCACCCGGAACTCACGCCTGATCGACGTCAACGCTCGGATCGAGGACGAGCTGAGCCTGTACCTGCACAAGGGCGTGTACACCGCTGCGCAGATGCAGGGCTCGCTGTTGGAACATGAACGCATCGTGGATGCAGTTTGCAACGGCCGTGTCGATGAAGCCGCCGAGGCTTTCGAATCCCACGTACTCAACGGCAAGCGGCGGATGCTGGACACGGTGTCGCGGTAGGTTGGCACGCAAGCTCGGGCTGGTCTATTCGTCATAGGATTTTGGCGTACCCGCATCGCGCAAACCTTCACCGACGACCATGCGGCTGACACCTGCGGCTGCGGCGGCCGCCTGGCACACCACGCAGGGATGCGATGCCGAATAATTCATGGAACTCGACGATCCCTACAGCGAGCTCTGCCTGACGGCGGGGGCGAGCGACGCCGACGTGAAGGCTGCATGGCGACGGCTCTCGGCGCGCTGGCACCCGGACCGGAACCCCAGTCCCACGCACTGCACAGAATCCAATGCATTAACCGCGCCGTGGAGCCGATCCGCAGCGCCCGCAAACAGGCGCACGACACGGGACACGAGTCGCCGCCGGCGACCCGTCCCGAGGCGCAGGACCCACCCATTGAGCACGCAGTGCGGTGGCCAAGGGCACGTTCACCAAACCTTGTGGTTCTCGTGGCTCACCGCACCGTCGCGATGCAATGCGTGCGAGGGGCGCGGTTCAAGGGTGGTGCCCTGCTCCTGCTGCGAAGGAAGCGGACAGGCCACGCCCTTCGCATACCGCAGCCGGCTGATGGTGGATGGTGCTCGAACAAGAAGCGCTGCAATCGAACGGATCGACAGCCCCGCAACCAAGGCGCGCGATACCTCTTCCCGCTCGGCCAATGTCAGCGCCCGTTGCGATCGACAGCGCTGTGCCGGATGTATGCCGCCAGTCTCAGCCAGGATGCGAATTACAGATGAGTGGTTTCGGTCAAACAACTGGGCAATCTGCTGGAGAGACTCACCCTTCTTCCAGCGATCCCACATCTGGGCCTTCTGGCTTTCCGAGTACAAGATCCGTGGTCTTCGCTTCATCTGCAACACTCCTTCTGCTCACGCAGGGTTTAGTGTGTTGCATCGATCGGTTGAATCCGCCACCCGGAGCAGACATCGCCTCAGTCCCCTGGATCGCCTTGGTTGCACGCAATCATCGGCGCCATGTCGGCAAACCAATCCCGATACGGCGTGTTCCTGGCCATCCTGCGGTTGTAGTCGGGAGTGCCGTCCGTCCACCACACCGGCCCTCGTTCCCCGAGCGCACGCTTCGCCTCGTCGACTCGCTTGCGTGCTTCGGCGCGCTCATCTTCAGAGCGCCTGCCGCGCAGCAGGCGCCGAGCGTCCATCAACTTTTTGACCAACGCATCTCGTAGCTCGGGGGGCAGTTCAGGGTTTGCCTTGCGCCACAGCCGTCCTCGCACCACGAAGTACCGTCCGTCCGGAGTCGCGGCATGGGCGGGCCCGGCATTTGTCGATGTCATTCAACACCGTTGGCCTTCGGCATCAAGGCGTCCCCATCGCCTCGCGCCAGCGCATGGCGTCATGGATGCGAAAGCGCGTGCTGGGGTGGTCGAAGAAGATCCATTCCTCGATCGGGCCCGGATCGGGCTTGCGGTATTCGGTCAGTTTCAAGTTGACCTCCGCCTCGCCGTGCGGTTCGCGCGCCAGATTCAGGCCGAATCGATCGGCTTCGATTTCCTGCGTGCGGACGATCGTGTTGGTGATGGGCGTCATCAGGAACGTGAACAGCGACAGGACCGCAACCAGGAGCGGCAGACCGGCGACGTCCGCCACCCCGTTCAGGCCCCACTGGTCGCCGTGGCGCACCAGCAGCCAGTCCATGACCCACTTGGCGAACAGGAAGCCCGCCAGGAAGATCAGCGCGAACGCGGCGAGCATCTTGTAGACGTGATTCATCACGTAGTGCCCGAGCTCGTGACCCATCACCCCCCGGATCTCGGGCAGCGACGTGCGGCGCAGCAGGTTGTCGTTCAGGCGCACCGCGGCCGAACCGAAAATCCCCGTCACGTTCGCACTGACGCGCGTGGTCTGGCGCGAGGCGTCGAATTCGTAGATGTTGTCGACCGGCACGCCGTCCGCCTGGGCCAGGGCCAGCAGCGCGCTTTTGATTTCCCCGTTCTCGACCGGCTTGTAGGTATTGAACAGCGGGTCGATCCAGACCGGGACGACCAGCAAGGCCAGCGTCATCAGGCCGACGCTCGTGACCGTCCCCCACAGCCACCAGCGCTCACCGGTGCGGCGGATGACTTGGTACAGCACGCCGACGGCCAGTGCGATTGCCGTCGTGCCCACCGCCAGCGCCAGCAATTGCTCACCGAACCAGGGCATGAAGGTCTGCGTGGCCATTCCGTAAGCACGTTCGCGAAAGTAGCCTTGATAGATGTTGAGCGGCAGGGACAGCAGCCAGCCAGCGATTGAGAACAAGCCGCCGTAGATCGCGTCGCGCACGAAGTCCTTGCGCCCGACACGTTGCGCCCAGTCGCGCATGCGCGCCGAGCTCCGTCCGCCCAGCAGCACGACCGAAACGCCCAGCCCCAGCAGGAAGTTCCATAGCTGCAGCCAATAGCCGCCTTCGAAGTAGGCGTTGGCCCGCGTGACGACCTCGGGGGTCAGGCGATCCATGTAGGCCTGGGTGGCGGCGTCGGCGTTGCGCGGCAACTGCGCACGCCAGGCGTCGCTCACCGGGCTGATATGAAACTGCGGGTTCGACACGGTCCCCCCCGTTGCCGCACCGGCGCAGCCAACCACCAGCGCCGTGAGGGCGGCGACGCTTGAACTCCTGAAGCTCATGTCGATTGACTTGTCCTGTTTTTGATGAACCCGCGATTATGCTTCGCTTGCGCGTCGATAGCGCGCTGGAGCAGCTTGGGAGCGCCGGCGCGCTGGCTCCACGCGGCGAACGCATCCGTGGGTCCCAGCCACCGCAACGACTCCACGTCGTCGAACAGCGTTGCTTCGGTCCTGAGCGTCGCGAGCCGCTTGAACAGTTGTGCGTTCTCAAGCTGGCTGCCCAGGACGCCGGCCGGAAACGACTCGATCGGACCATGCTGGTTCAGCAGGCGCGCTGCGCCGACGGCCCCGATCCCTGCAATGCCGGGATAGCCGTCGGCCGCGTCGCCGACCAGCGCCAGATAGTCCGGTATCAGGGCCGGTTCGACGCCGAACTTTTCCTTGATGTCGTTCGCGGTCCGGATCTTGTTGCCCTTGCGGTCGGCCTGCAGGATGCGCTCGCCTCGAACGCATTGCGCCAGGTCCTTGTCGGGGGTCCAGATCAGCACCTTCTCGACCCGTTCGTCTTCCCCCGCCTGCCGCGCCGCCGCGCCGAGTGCGTCATCGGCCTCGAGTTCGGTCATCGGCCACACCACGACGCCCATCGCGGCCAGTCCTTGTTCCAGCGGATGGAATTGCGCGAGCAGCGCCGGGTCGATGCCCGCACCGGTCTTGTACCCCGGCCACAAACCGTTGCGAAAGGATTCGATCACATGGTCGGTCGCGACACCGACGTGGGTGGCCCTGTTTTCGATCAGCTGCAACACGCCATTGAGGACGCCGACCACGGCCCCGAAAGGCCGGTCCTCCCCCTTGGTGAAGCGACGCAGTCCGTAGAAATGCCGGAACAGCTCGTAGGTGCCGTCGATGAGGTCGACGATCACGGCGTCAGGCCGCGACCATGAATGCGGCAAAGAAGGCCGCCAACGCCTGGTGCGCCGCCAGCGGCAGCACATGGGCAACGTACTGGTCCGGGCGCACCACGACCAATGCGCCATGTTCGCGGTCGATGCCCCGCAGATCGAAAATGTCTGCGTGGTTCTTCAGGTCCGGACAGAACACTTTTTCGTAATCGCGCAAGCCGTGTCGGCCCTTTTGCGGCAGCAGCAAAGCGGGCATCGATGCGATATCGAGCGCGTGGTGCGATCGCTGGAAGACGGCCCGCAGGTCGAACACTGCGTCGATGTCCTGGCTGGTGCGCGTGTACTTGCGCACCGGCGAATCCGGGGATTCACCCAGAAACCGGCAGAGCGCGAGAATTCCCGACCGGGCGTCCGACAGATCGTCGGCCCCGGCAAACGCGTAGAGGCGCCAACGGCCATCGGCCTTGCCGGCGTGCCCCAGCTGGACCGGCCTGGCATCGGTGAGGCGCACGACCGCAGCGGAATGAAAGCGGGTGCCGATGACGAAGCCGGTGGCCAGCCGCTGGTCCGTGGCTTCCCCGCAGATGACGGAGGGCGGGTAGTGCGTGCCCATGCCGGCGGTGAAGTGCGCGTGCCGCTCGAAGTACTGCTGGAACTCCGCCGGGTCCATGCCGTCGGAGCCGCCGCCCCCGCCTCGTCTGGGACGATCGCTGAACATCCGGGCCCACTCGCGGTCGAAGTCGATCAGCTCTTGCGCAACCACCTGGCGCTCGGCCGAATAAGTGTGAAGCAAACCGGGTGCGCAGTGCCCGGTCAACACCGCGGCCAGTTTCCATCCCAGGTTGAAGCCGTCCTGCATGGAGACATTCATGCCCTGTCCGGCCTTGGGGCTGTGGGTATGACAGGCATCGCCGGCGATGAAAACGCGCGGCAGCGCTTGGCCAACATCTTGCGCGGCAACGTCGTCGTACTTGTCGCAGATGCGCTGGCCGATCTCATAGACCGACCACCAGGGAACCTCTTTAACCTCCAGCGTGTAGGGATGCAGGATGCGCCGCGCCGCGGCGATGAGGTGGTCCACGGTGATGTTCCGGTCGGCGACCCGTTCCTCTTCGCCCAGCTTTTCCATCTCAACGTAGAGCCGCACCAGATAGCCACCTTCGCGCGGGATCACCAGCAGGTTGCCGTTGGCGGACTGGACCGCCGCCTTGTAGCGGATGTCCGGGAAGTCGGTGACGGCCAGCACGTCCATCACGCCCCAGGCCTGGTTGGCCGAGTCGCCCACCAGCTGGCGGCCGATCGACCTGCGCACCGCACTGCGGGCCCCGTCGCAGCCGACGACATAGCGCGCCCTCACGGTTTCCAGCTGGCCCGCATGCGCTGCGTCGGTGCGCTCCATCCGCACCGTGACCGGGTCATCCGCCGCAGCGCCGTCCACCGCGACATCCAGCAAGCAACGGGAGTAATGCGGCTCCAGCCGGCTCGGCGAATTGCGCATGACATCGAGATAGAAGTCATGCACCCGCGCCTGGTTCAGCACCACATGCGGGAACTCCGACAGGCCGTCTTCCGTGTCCTGCACGCGGCCGTGGCGCACGATCGTTCCAGGGCGCTTCTCGTCCGGCTTCCAGAACGTCACCTCGTTGATCCAGCAGGATTCCTCGAGCACCCGGCCGGCAAAGTCGAACGCCTCGAACATCTCCATGGTCCGACAGGCGATGCCATCGGCCTGCCCCAGTTGCAGCGGGCCGTCATTCTGCTCCACGATACAGGTCCGGATGGACGGAAAGGCCGCCAGCTGCGCGGCCAGCGTCAGTCCTGCAGGTCCGCAGCCCACGATCAGGACGTCCACCTGCGCCGGGACTGCGTCCTCGTGTCGGCTGGCCTGGGCGGAAGCCTCTCTCATCTTCGGGTCGCCCGGCCGGAAGCCATTCAGATGGAATTGCATGCTTCTAAAGTTCCGCCTCAACTCGATGAAATTGACGTTTCGGCGCGCGAGGTGGCTTCGTCACTTGCATCGTGTATGAATATCGCAGCCGGCGTCCGTGCCAAAGCCAATGCTAACGGCTATGTCATGCGCGTAAACACCAAGTCCGCGATCCGGACTGCAGGCCGATAGTCACCTCAACCAGAAAGAAAGCCTGCTCACGATGACTTCCCCCCGCAAGATCCTGATCCTCGGCGCCTCTTACGGCTCGCTGCTCGCTTCCAAATTCCTGTTTGCCGGACATGAAGTCAAGCTGGTTTGCCTGCCGGCGGAGGCCGACCTGATCAACGCCGAGGGCTTCCGCGTCCGCATGCCGGTGCGCGGCCGCAAGGATGCGGTCGAGATCGACTCGCGCAAGCTGCCCGGCAAGGTGTCCGCGGCGGGCACGTCCGGTGTGAACCCCGCCGAGTACGACCTGGTCGGCCTGGCGATGCAGGAGCCGCAGTACGGCTCCAGCGGCGTGCGCGAACTGCTCACTGCCGTCGCCCTGTCACGGGTGCCCTGCATGTCCATCATGAACATGCCGCCGCTGCCCTACCTGCGCCGCATCCCCGGTCTCGACGTCGACGCGCTCAAACCCGCCTACACCGACGCCAGCGTCTGGGACGCGTTTACGCCGGGTTTGCTGACCTTGTGCAGCCCGGATCCGCAGGCCATCCGGCCGCCGGAAGAAAAAGTCAATGTCCTTCAGGTGACGCTGCCGACCAACTTCAAGGTGGCGCGATTCGATGACGAAAAGCACACCGCGGTGCTGCGCCAACTGGAAAAAGACGTGGACGCCGTGCGCTTCCAGGCGCCCGAAGGGCCTATCGAGCTGCCGGTGAAGCTGCGGCTGTCGGAATCGATTTTCGTGCCGCTGGCGAAGTGGTCGATGCTGCTGACCGGCAACTATCGCTGCATCACGGCGGACGGGATGCGGACCGCGCGGGAGGCCGTGCACTCCGATCTCGCGGAGTCCAGATCGGTCTACGACTTCGTGTTCGACCTGTGCGTCAGGCTCGGAGCCAGTCCGTCCGATCTGGTGCCGTTCGAGAAGTACGCCGCCGCCGCGGACAGCCTGGCGCGCCCCGCATCGGCCGCGCGTGCGCTGCAAAATGGGGCTGCCAACATCGAGCGGGCCGACAAGCTGGTGCAGCTGGTAGCGCGCCAGAAGGGCCTGCGGCATCCAGTGATCGACCGCATCGTGGACCTGGTCGATGCGCGCCTTGCCG